>JANPOH010000121.1:0-4993 GCA_031427895.1 Betaproteobacteria bacterium | reverse complement strand
CGCAAAGAAATTCTTTTGACTTTCTTTGCGGCAGTTCTTTGCGCCTTTGCGCCTTTGCGGTAAAGCTTTTGACCTTAGAAATTTAGGAGACAAGTAAATGGCATTGTCCGATATTGAAATTGCACAAGCAGGCAAGATGGTTCGCGTCAACAAGATCGCCGAGAAGCTCGGTATACCCGACGATCATCTGGTGCCCTATGGGCACTACAAGACCAAGGTGTCGCTTGAATATGTCGATTCGTTGAAGGACAAAAAGGACGGCAAGCTGATTCTGGTGACGGCGATCAGCCCCACGCCCGCGGGCGAAGGCAAAACCACCACCACCGTCGGCCTGGGTGACGCGCTGAACCACATCGGCAAAAAAGCCGTGATCTGCCTACGCGAACCTTCGCTCGGCCCCGTGTTTGGCGTCAAGGGCGGCGCTGCGGGCGGCGGCTATGCGCAGGTGGTGCCGATGGAAGACATCAATCTGCATTTCACCGGTGACTTCGGCGCGATTGGCTTGGCCAATAATCTGTTGTCGGCGATGATCGACAACCACATTTCGCACGGCAATGCGCTCGGCATCGACCCGCGCCGCATCACGTGGAAGCGCGTGATGGACATGAATGACCGCGCGCTGCGCGATATCGTGGTGTCGCTCGGCGGCACCGCCAACGGCTATCCGCGCGAAGACGGTTTCGACATCGTGGTGGCGTCCGAAGTGATGGCGATATTCTGCCTCGCGACCTCGCTCAAGGATTTGAAAAACCGCCTCGGTAATATCGTGTTCGGCTACACGCGCGAAGGCAAGCCGCTGCACGCGCGCGACCTGAAAGCGCACGGCGCAATGACCGTGCTGCTGAAAGATCAATTGGCACCGAACCTGGTGCAGACGCTGGAAAACAACCCGGCGTTTATCCACGGCGGCCCGTTTGCCAACATTGCCCACGGCTGCAATACCGTGATCGCCACTCAAACCGCGTTAAAGCTCGCGGACTATGTGGTGACCGAAGCGGGTTTCGGCGCCGATCTGGGCGCGGAAAAATTTCTCGATATCAAGTGCCGCAAGGCGGGGTTGAAGCCTGCCGCCGCGGTGGTGGTGGCGACGGTGCGTGCCTTGAAACACCACGGCGGCGTGGCGAAGGATCAACTGAGCGTCGAAAACGTGGATGCCCTGGCCAAAGGCATGGCCAACCTAGAACGCCATGTGCATAACGTGAAAAACGTTTACGGCATCCCGACCGTGGTGTCGATCAACCGCTTCACGGCGGATACCGAAGCCGAAATGAAATTGCTCACCGAGCGTGTCGAAAAACTCGGCGTCAAAGTGGTGGTCGCCAACCATTGGGCCGAAGGCGGCAAGGGCGCGGCGAACCTCGCGAAGATCGTGGTGGATCTGTGCGAACAAAAATCCAGTCCGACCTTTGTGTATGAAGACAGCGATACCTTGTGGGACAAGATGAAAAAGATTGCCACCAAGGTCTATGGCGCCGGTGACATTACCGCCGACTCCAAGGTGCGCGCCCGTATCAAGGAGTTGCAGGAGGGCGGTTACGGTCACTATCCGGTGTGCGTGGCGAAGACCCAGTCGTCGTTCTCGACCGACCCGAATTTACGCGGCGCACCATCGGGCCATATGGTTAACGTGCGTGAAGTTCGGCTGTCGGCGGGCGCGGAGTTCGTGGTGATGATCTGCGGCGACATCATGACCATGCCCGGACTGCCCAAGGTTCCGTCGGCGGAGAAAATCGACCTCACCGACGACGGCAAGGTGGTGGGATTGTTCTGAAGCTGTAACTGCCGAAATTTGGGTTGGATGGTACTGCTACCGTTTTCGGATGCGGTTATAATCCGTTTTCAACAATCGCTGACTTTAACAAGCGGAATGCAAGATTCCGCATGACCATCAAAGGAATACTTTAAATGGAATTTGGCACCCCGTTATTCTGGATCGCCGTATTGCAGATCGTCATGATCGATATTCTCCTGGGCGGAGACAACGCGGTGGTGATTGCGCTGGCCTGTCGCAGTTTGCCGGAGGAGCAACGCAAAAAAGGTATTTTCTGGGGCGTGGCCGGCGCCATTATCCTGAGGGTCATACTCACGATCTTCGCCATTAGCCTGTTGGCCATACCGTACCTCAAGATCGTTGGCGGACTGTTGCTGTTCTGGATCGGCATCAAGTTGGTCCTGCCTCAGGATGACGGAGGCCACGAGGTCGATGCCAGTACGTCGCTGATGGGTGCGATCAAAACCATCATCGTCGCGGACTTCGTGATGAGTCTGGACAACGTGATCGCCGTGGCGGCCGCGGCCAAGGATAGCTGGCTGCTGATTATTTTTGGATTGCTCTTGTCGATCCCCATCATCGTGTACTGCAGCCAACTGGTGCTGAAACTGATGGAGCGGTTCCCGATCGTGATTACGCTGGGCGGCGCGCTGCTGGGCTATATCGCCGGCGACATGTTGGTTCGCGACATTGTGATCGTGGAATGGGTAAAGTCGGTCGGCGCCTGGATCATTGATTACCACGTGGCCGGTATTGTCGGCGCGGTGGTGGTGGTGGTGGTAGGCAAGATGATTGGTAAATTCACCGGTGGCGGCGATGGCGGCGGCAAACTGGAAGATCTGGCAGTCAAGAGCGATCAGATCAAATCGTAATAGTCCATTTCCGCGATTTCATAAAGGAACATAGTATGTTGAAAGTATTGCTTCCCGTGGACGGTTCCGAATGTTCGAACCGCGCCGTCGATTTCGTGATAGAGAAAATGCGTGCGCGCGACGGCGCGTTGGAACTGCATCTGCTGACGGTGCATGCGCCCATACCCTATGCGCGCGCCGTTTCGACCATCGGCTCTGACAAAGTGGAGCAGTATTATCGCGAGGAGGGCGAGGAGACCCTCAAGTCAGCGCGCGCGCGGCTCGATGCGGCGAAGGTTGCCTACGTGCACCATATCATCGTGGGCGATCCCGCTGACGTGATCGTCCGTTACGCCAAGGAACAAAAAGTCGATCAGATCGTGATCGGCACCCATGGCCGCGGGCGCATCGGCAATATAGTGCTGGGGTCGGTGGCCAGCAAGGTGGTGCATCTGACGGAGGTGCCGGTGCTGCTGCTCAAGTAGCGCGCGCGCTCGCGCAAGAATGGCTCTCTAAACCCGCTTCCCGCATGATAAGACGCGGCATCGGTGTCTACCTTGGGTTGTTATTCACCACTGCCGCCGACGCAGCCCAGTTTGACGGCGCGCAACTGAGCCTGATCTGGGGTGTGCCGTTCGCCGGCATGCTGCTGTCTATCGCCTTTCTGCCGCTGTTCGCTCCCGGCTTCTGGCACCATCATTACGGCAAGGTCTCGCTCGCATGCGCGCTGGCTTTTCTGGCGCCTTTTGCTTATTTGTTCGGATACACCGAGGCGGTTCATCAAGTGGCGCATGTGTTCCTGCTGGAATACCTGCCGTTCATCATTGTTCTGTTCGCGCTTTACACCATTTCGGGCGGCATCTGTGTACGCGGCAATCTGCATGGCACGCCCGCCGCCAACACCGCCTTGCTGGCGTTGGGCACTGTCATGGCGAGCTGGATAGGCACGACAGGCGCGTCGATGTTGTTAATCAGACCGCTCATCAGGGCGAACGACAACCGTAAACACAACGCGCATGTAATCGTGTTTTTTATTTTTCTGGTGGCCAATGCCGGTGGCGCGCTTACGCCGCTGGGGGATCCGCCGCTTTTTCAGGATTGGGTTTTTTCTGGACCACCATCCATATGTTCCTGCCTACCCTCTTGATCTGCGGCCTGCTATTGGCGATGTTTTTCGTGCTGGATTGGTATTACTTTCACCACCGCGACGAAGCGCGACCCGTGAATCTGGATCCCACGCCCGACAGCGCGATACGCATCGAGGGCGGCGTCAATTTTGCGCTGCTGGCGGGTGTCATCGGCGCGGTGCTGCTGAGCGGCTTCTGGAAGCCCGGTATCGCATTTGATGTGATGGGCAGCCGCCTCGAACTGCAAAACATTATGCGCGATGTGTTGTTGCTGGTGATCGCGCTGCTGTCGCTGCGGCTCACGCCGGGCACGGCTCGGCGCGGCAACGAATTCTCATGGGCGCCGATGATGGAAGTAGGCAAGCTCTTTATCGGCATATTCCTCACCATCATTCCGGTGATCGCTATTTTGCGTTCGGGCAAGGAAGGTGCGCTGGGTTTCCTGATTCGCCTCGCCATCGACGCGAACGGGCAGCCGGTGAATGCGATGTATTTCTGGCTGACGGGCGCGTTGTCGTCATTTCTGGACAACGCGCCGACGTACCTGGTGTTCTTCAATATGGCGGGCGGCGATCCCGCCAAACTGATGGGGCCGTTATCGGTCACGCTGATGGCGATTTCCGCCGGCGCCGTGTATATGGGCGCCATGACATACATCGGCAACGCGCCGAACTTCATGGTCAAGGCCATCGCGGAGCATAACGGCATCCGCATGCCGAGCTTCTTTGGTTACATGGCGTGGTCCATTGCGTTTTTGTTGCCTTGCTTGATCCTGACTTCCTGGATATTCTTTTGATACGCGCTCCGCTTACGGGAGTGCTGGTTAGCGAAGAGCGATGTAACTAGTTGTTTTTAAACGATTAATTATTTACTGACAATTCCGAAAACTTGATTGTGGTCAATGAAATGCAGGCCGCAATTACGCAAGATTGCAGCGCCTGAAAGATCCAGTAGCCAAAGAATCCGCAGGCGAGTAGTTGAAGTTGATTAATCGATGGTCACACTGTAACGGAGGAGATGATGAATAAGACTTTTGTGGCTGCGTCGCGCGTGGCGACGCCGTTGGTTGCTGCCGTATGTTTGACTTTCGGACAACAGGTCTACGCGGCGGCTTGGGAGCCGACCAAGCCGGTGGAGTTTGTGATCCCCGCCGGCACCGGTGGTGGCGCGGATCAAATGGCGCGTTTGATTCAGGGCATCGTCGCCAAGCACAAGCTGATGAAGCAATCGCTGATTCCGGTGAA
>JANPOH010000120.1:0-10312 GCA_031427895.1 Betaproteobacteria bacterium | reverse complement strand
CCGCTGCTGGTGGCGTTGATCGTGACGGCCGGGTACTGGTTTACCGCAAGCACTTTTTTTGCCAATCCGGCAGTGACGATCGCACGTTCCTTCAGCAACACGTTTGCGGGCATTCAGCCCGCCGATGTCGCGGGGTTCATCGCGGCGCAATTGGCGGCGTGCGTGGTGGCGTGTCTTTGGCTGCGTCGCGCCGCCGACGCCCGCCCGCGCTGATCGCGCCCGTCATCGACCGCCTGGACTGCGGTAAAACGCCGCGCCCGCGCGCGGTGCATGCGATACTTGTTCGTGTTCACCAACGGAGAGTCAATGGGGTGTGGATGGCATTCCGGTCAAGCCGCCGGGGCGTTGAGACGGCGGGCATGACATGCCGCGGCGAGGGCGGCATAATGCCTGCACTGTATCTGCCTGCCTCTGACCTATAAGGGAGTTTTCCATGACACTTGCGCGGCACATCGCTGAGCGAATCGTTGCGATGCGCGCGGACAATCTGCCGCCGGCAGCCATGCAATGGAGCAAGGTCGCGGTGATGGACACGCTCGGCGTTGCGCTGGCGGTGCTCGCGCGCGTGCATGCGGCGCCGCATCTGGACGGTCAGTTCGAGCCGGAGCAGGACTTCGCTGCGGAAGTCAAAATCACATTGCGGGATGGCCGCGCGTTTGCCGCGCGGGTGCTGCGTCCGCTGGATCGCCGCGCTTCTGTTTAAAAAAAGTCATTAAAAACAAATACCTACATAACAAGGGCTACACTTGAACATTCTGCATAATCGTATCGCCATTCACACTTGGACACTGGACACCACGCCGCTGGCGGAGGCGTTGCGCGTCGCGCGCGAGGCGGGCTACAACGCGGTTGAACTGCGTCACGTCGATTTCATGCGCTGCGCCAAGGCGGGCATGGGCGGCGAGGCGATGGTGAAGCTGGTGCGCGACGCCGACATCAAAGTCGCGGTGATCGGCACCGAAAGCGGCGTGCTGTTCGCGGCGGGGGATGAATTGCAGCGGCTCACCGGCTCGCTGCGTTACGTGTGCGAAAAAGCCGTGGCGCTCGGGTGCGAGGTGATTATGGTGTCGCCGGGAAGCAGCGCGCCGGGCGGCATGGCGGTTGCGAAGGTCAATCTGAAAACCTGCGCTGAAATTACCGCCGGGTACGGTTTGAAACTCGCGCTGGAATTCAATTCCCGTCACCCGGTGATCAACACGCTGGCCGCGGGCATGGAACTGGTTAACGCCGTCAATATGAAAAACTGCGGCTTGCTGCTCGACACCTATCATCTGCATTGCAGCGGCGGCCACGGCACGAGTTTCAAGGACGTGCCGGTGGAGCGCATCATCACCTTTCAATTCAGCGACGCGCCGCCGGGGCCGCCGTCACCCGGCCCGACGCCGGTGGATCGCATGCCGCCGGGCAAGGGCGTGGCGCCCTTCGTGGAAATTTTCAAAACCCTGATGGCGATGAACTATCAGGGTTATATGAGTTACGAAGCGCCGAACCCGGCGCAATGGAGCCGCCCGCCGGACGTGGTGGCGCGCGAAGGCGCCGAACTCGTGCGCGCGCTGCTCACGCAAGCGGAACAAACACGCTAACCGGGATACCTGAAGAAAAAACCGTTCACCGCGGAGGCGCGGAATATGGTTTTTCGTGAATAATCCAGGTTAAAGCGGAGCAGCGGAGCAGGGGGGGGCTGGGGTGAAGGAAAGGTAATTGAATTCGCCGCAGGATCCTGAATAGTTGCGAGTATTCGACGATATCCAGAAGCACCGCCGCGCACATGAAGGAGCGGTTGGATGGGGACGCCGCTTGTTACTTTCGCTGCGAATTCAGGTAGCGCAGCCGCTCGGACAAATTACGCAGCAATTCAGCGCCGAAATCCGGGTTGCTTTTGACCAGCTCCATGAACGACGCGCGATCGATGGCGAGCAGGGTGCAGTCGCTGGTGGCGGTGGCGGAGGCGGCGCGCGGGGCGTCATCGACCAGCGCCATTTCACCGAAAATGCCGCCCACCCCGATGGTTTCAACCACGGCGCCTTTGATGGAGATCGAGACGCCGCCTTCGAGCACGATGTACATCACGGAGCCGGTGCCGCCTTCGACGAGTACCGGGCGATCCTTGGCAAAGCGGTTGTGCGCGGCCTTGGGGAGCGAGACCGCGATGGCCTTGAGCAGCCGGTTGTCGAGTACGCGGCCCAGCTTGCCCTTGTCGTTGCTCGGCAGGCCGCCGCGGATACGCAGCATTGACAGCGCAAGGCGCAAGCGCGACAGGATCATGCGCATCAGCATCAGCGCGAATTCGGGTTGTTTTTGCAGGGCGTCGAAAAACTGCTCCCGCGACATGCCGATCAGTATGCAATCGGTGCGCGCCACCGCAGTGGCGGTGCGCGGCGTGCCGATGATCGCGGACATTTCGCCGATGATTTCTCCGTCGCGCAGGACATCGATATTCTTGCCGCCCGCGGAGAGTGTGATTTCACCGGCGGCGATAAAGTACATTTTGTCGCCCGGCGCTTGTTCGGCGAATAGCGTGCCGTCCTTGACCGCCTTGACGGTGGTGCCGCAGGAACGGAAAAATGTCCGCGCGACCTCGGGGTCGTAGACGGCTTTTTTTTCCGGCTCGGTAACAAAATCGAGGTCAAGGTCTTCCATCATGCCTTCCTGTTCGTGGGTTCCGCGGTCGCGCTCGCCGGGCCGCGGGCTGTGTTGTCAGGCAGCTTTGCGCTTGCCGGCGCGGCAGTTTGCAATCTTGTCAGGCAGATATTGTGCCGCGAAATCGATGTCCGCGTCACTATTAAAGCGTCCGAGGGTTATGCGCATCACCGTGGCGGCGGTGTCGCCCCCCAGCGCGTCGATCACATGCGAGGCCTGGCCCGCCATGCACGCCGAAGCGGAGGATATCGCGACGTCCGTCAACTCGGCGAGCGGCAGGTCGCAGCCGCTGATGCTGATATTGAGGTTGTGGGCGATGCGCTGCTCAAGGCTGCCGTTAAGCTGCACGCCGTCGATGGCGCGCAGGGCGTCCCATAGCCGGTCGCGCTGCGCGCGGATGCGCGGCACTTCGGCGGCCATGGCTTCGCGCGCGATGCGAAAGCACTCGCCCATGCCGACGATCTGGTGGGTGGCAAGCGTGCCGGAGCGCAGGCCGCGTTCGTGGCCGCCGCCGTGCATCTGGCATTCGATGCGTAGCGGCGGCGCGCGTCGAACATATAACGCGCCGATGCCTTTGGGGCCGTAGGTCTTGTGCGCGGTGAGCGACATTAAATCGACCGGCAGCGCCGCCAGATCGATGGGGAGTTTGCCCGTGGCCTGCGCCGCATCGACATGAAACAGCACGCCGCGCGCACGGCAGGCGGTGCCCAGCGCGGCGATGTCCTGTATCACGCCGATCTCGTTGTTCACCAGCATCACCGATGCGAGCACGGTATCGTCACGCAGCGCATTTGAGAATTTATTCAATGAAATCAGGCCATTAGCCCCTGGTTCAAGGATGGTGACAGCAAAGCCCTGCGTTTCGAGCCAGTGCATGGTATCGAGCACGGCCTTGTGTTCGGTGGCCACGGTGACCAGATGTTTGCCGCGCCGTGTGTTCGCGAAGGCCGCGCCCTTGAGCGCAAGGTTGTTCGATTCGGTGGCGCCGGAGGTCCACACGATCTCGGTCGCGTCGGCGTTAAGCAGGGCCGCGACTTGCTCTCGTGCGCGCGTCACCGCCCGCGATGCCGCCTGCCCAAAGCCATGCGCGCCGCTGGCCGGGTTGCCGAATTGCGCTTTGAGATACGGCAGCATGGCGTCAACCACGCGCGGGTCGATGGGGGTAGTGGCGGCGTTGTCGAGGTAGATCATGTTTTTTGGCGTGCGGTGTGAGGCGTGAGGTGCGAGGTGTTGAGCGGCGCGACGATTATTCAACTTTTATGCCGGCTGCCTTGATGACCTTGCCCCATTTGGCGAGTTCGTCGCGCACCAGTGCGGTGAATACTTCCGGCGTGCTGGTGGTCGGCTCGGCGCCCAGTTGCACGAAGCGCTCGCGGATGTCGGGCAGGGTCTGGATACGGGTGATCTCTTTGTGCAGACGCGCGAGGATGTCTTTCGGCGTGGCGGCGGGCGCCGCCAGGCCGTACCAGATGCCCATCGCCGCGCCGGGATAGCCCGCCTCGGCGATGGTGGGTAGATTGGGAATGGCGGCGATGCGTTTGTCGCCGGTGGTGGCCATGAGTTTGATTTTGCCGGCTTGCATCAACGGGATCACCGGCGGCACACCGGTAAACACGATGCTGATCTGCCCGCCGAGTAAATCGGTGATGGCCTCGGCGTTGCCTTTGTAGGGCACATGCACAATGTGGGTGGTGGTGACTTGTCTGAACAGTTCGCCCGCGAGATGCGGGCTGGTGCCGACGCCGGGTGTGCCGTAATTCAGTTGGCCAGGGCGCGCCTTGGCGAGCGCCACCAGCGCTTTCAAATCCGCGGCCGGAATCGACGGATGCACCGCGATCACCGCCGGCCCGGTGGCGATCAGCGAGATGTAGGCAAAATCACGCAGCGGATCAAACGGTGTCTTCGGATACAGCAGCGGGTTGGTGACCGATGGCCCGGTGGCGCCGATGGTCAGCGTGTGGCCGTCGGGCGGTGCCTTCGCAGCCATATCCATGCCGATGGCGCCACCCGCGCCCGCGCGATTTTCGACGATCACCGGCTGGCCCAGCGCCTCGGTTAATTTTGGCGCAATCAGGCGTGCCATGATATCGATGGTGCTGCCGGGGCCATACATGACGATGATGCGTACCGGTTTGGACGGGTATGGTTGCGCGGCAGCGTTACAGGCCAGCGCGGCGAAGGCGGCGAGTGCCAGACGGCGCATCATCAGTGCTTTGCGGATTGCGCCTGGGTGAGCGCGGCGATCACGCGCTGGCGTTTTTCTTCAACGTCCTTGGCGAAGCCGGGATACTTTTGTTCGATAAAGCCGGTGGCCAGGCCGAGCTTGAGCAACGCCACCGCGAACGTGGCGCCCAGATCATCGAGATCAGGGCTCTTTTTGGCGAGTTCCATGGCCTCGATGGTTTCGCCGTACAACTGCTGCAACGCGTCTTTGGTTTCCTGATCCAGCAACATCATTGACATGGTGCAATCCAATCCGTGGGAGGAAAAAACTCATTGTAACGCGGCGCGCGCGCGTTGCGGCGGTTAGAATAAAGTCACGATGGTCGTGCTGATTATTGAATGAACAGGGAACAAACCGCCGTGCCGGACATGCTGGTGAAACTCTACAATCTGCCGCCGCTGAAGCCGGCGCTGGTCGCGGCGGCGCGGCAGGGCTGCGTTATCCGGCGCGGGTTGAGCGCGGATCGGGCGCCGACGCTGGCATGGGTGCAGGCGGCGTTTCCGTCGTGGGTTGCCGAAGTCGAGGTGGCGTTTGCGAACGCGCCGGTGACGTGTTTTATCGCGCAACGCGAACAGGCGATTATCGGGTTTGCCTGTTTTGACGCCACCTGTGCGAATTTTTTCGGGCCCACCGCCGTGGCTGAAGCCATGCGCGGGAATGGCATGGGCCGCGCCTTACTGCTGGCCGCGCTGCACGCGCAGAAGGCGCAGGGTTATGCGTATTCGATCATTGGCGGGGTGGGGCCGGCGGCGTATTACGTCAAGACCGTGGGCGCAGTGGTGATCGAAGGCTCCAGCCCCGGCATTTACGCGAACCGCGCGCCGGCCCCGCGATGAGGGGCGCAGCGACCGCCGACCGGCGTTCATGGCAAAATAGCGCGGGACAGCAGCCTGCGGGATAACGACGGGATAAGCGCCGGTGCAGGGCGCGATGTGACCACCGACACAATGGCAGACCGATGATGCGTTTCTCGCGTTTTCTGAAAACGCTGTATTCGCACTTTACGCGACTGGCGTGGAGCGCACTTTTTATACTGATCGCAATGCACGTGCTGGTGTCGTATGCGGGCATGCGCCTGTTCGAGACCGGCGAGATTGCCGAGCGCGTGGCGTTCTGGTACTGCTACATGACCACCATCACCACCATCGGCTACGGCGACATCGCGCCCAAAACAGCCGGCGGGCGGCTATTCGCCACGTTATGGATCATGCCGGGCGGCATCATGCTGTTCACGGCCTCACTTGCGAAGTTCATACAATTTATTGCTGACCGTTGGAGGAAACGCATGCGCGGCGAAGCGGATTATTCTTATCTGGAAGGCCACATCATCATTCTGGGCTGGCAGGGGCTGCGCACGCGGCGCATGGTCGAGGAGATCATCGCCGATGTGGGCGCGGCCCGGCGCGAAATCGTGATCTGCACCACCAAGGACATCGAAAACCCGATGCCCGATCACGTCAAGTTCGTGCGCGACAAGGCGATGAGCGAGGCCGGGCTGTATAATCGGGCGGGGTCGGCGGGCGACGCCGAGGTGACGCCCGGTGACGTGCTGTATTACATCGCGGCGACCAGGCTAGACCCGGCGCAGGTGAATTGGCGCGCGGTGGCGTAAATCACTTTTTTGGAGCGAGCGGTGATGGATATGAAATGTACCGTGGTCAATGCACTCGGAGCCGCTACGCTGGCCGCTCTTGCCGCCATGCCGCACGCGCTTGCTGCGTGGCCTGAAAAATCCGTGCGCGTGATAATTCCGTGGCCGCCCGGCGGCAGCACCGATATTGTCGGGCGCCTGCTGGCGGCGGATCTCACACAGCGGTTGAAGCAGCAGGTGGTGATCGACAACCGCGCGGGCGCGGGCAGCATCATCGGCCTGCAAATTGCCTCGCAGTCGCCGCCCGACGGCTACACGCTGATGATGACCTCTACCGCGTATGGTTTTCTGATCGACAAGCCGAAGGTGCCGGTGGATATCGTCAATTCCTTCGCGCCCGTCGCGCTGATCGGCATGGGCGATAGCGCGCTGACCGTGCATCCGTCGATGCGGGTGAACACGGTGAAAGAATTGATTGCACTGGCCAAAAAGCGGCCGGGCGAGTTGCTGTATGCGTCGTCGGGCATCGGCGGCTTTCCGCACATGACCACCGAGCTGTTCAAGCTGAAGACCGGCACGAACCTGATTCACATCCCGTTCAAGGGCGGCGGGCCAGCGGTGATCGATGCGATGGCCGGGCATACGCAAGTGTATTTGAGCTCGCTACCCACGGTGTATCAGTATCTCATCGGCGGGCGCTTGAAGTTGCTGGCGACCGGCGGCGTCAAGCGCAACGTGAAGTTTCCGAATACGCCGACCATCGCCGAAACCGTGCCCGGCTACGAAGCCAGCATCTGGTGGGGCATGTTCGCGCCACGCAATACGCCGAGCGACATCATCGCCCGCATGCACACCGAGACCAACGCCGCGCTGACCTCGCCCGAACTGTTAAAGCGCCTGGACGAGCAGGGGGCGGTGCCGATGAAAATGAGTTCCGCTGAATTCGGCAAGCTGATGGCAAGCGAGACGAATAAATGGCTCGACGTGATTCGCGCGGCGGGGATCAAAGGCGAGTAGCGCGGCGTTACGCTTCGCGTTCGTTACGTTACAGCCAGCGCCGCACCCGCGCACGGTAAGCCGCATACGCCTCGCCGAACAACTGCGCCAACGCGCGTTCTTCCGGCGCTATCTGGTAGCGGTTGATATACCAGACAAACAGCGCCAGCAGCGCGATGTTGAGCGCATTGCCAAACCACACGGCGAGCGCGGCAAGCAGCAGCAGATCGGCAAGGTAGATCGGGTTACGTGAAATCGCGAACACGCCGGTGGTGATGAGCGTGGAGGCATTGGCAGGCCGCAGCGGATTGATGGTGGTTTTTTGCCGCGATAAATTGAACGACGGCGACCAGTGCCAACAGTAAGCCGATGGCAAGCAACAGCAATGCTGCGGGTGTCTGGAATTCAAACGCGAACCCGCCCCACGGCAGTGACCGGCTTACCCCCCACATCAGTGCGCCGATGACGGCGGCGATTACCGGGGGCGGGATCAGCGGATTCATGAGCGTTCAGAGCGATAGGGATTTTGCGGCAATGGCTTGACCCTTGAGTTGCGCGTCTTCACCGGAATAGACAATGCATAAGGGCTATTGTACAATAAAACGTACATTAACGGAATGCTCTCCCATGGACGCCATCACCTATTCAGCCGCACGCGCAAACCTCGCCAGCATCATGGACAGGGTGTGCAATGACCATGAAACGCTGATCATCACCCGCAATGGTGAGCAGTCCGTGGTGATGCTCTCACTCGAAGATTTCAAATCTCTTGAAGAGACGGCCTATCTGTTGAGGAACCCGACCAATGCCCGGCGGCTATTGACGGCGGCCGGCCAGTTGAACGCGGGCAAAGGCGTTGAACGGAAATTGACCAGGTGAAACTCATCTTCGCGGATGAGGCATGGGAAGATTATCTATACCGGCAGAAACAAGACAGGCGAATGGTGGAGCGAATCAACAAGCTGATACACGAAACCCAACGCGAGCCATTCGCCGGTGTCGGAAAGCCCGAACCGCTAAAACACGCCCTGTCGGGCTATTGGTCGCGCCGCATTACCGAAGAACATCGCATGGTGTACAAAATCGAAGGGGATGCGCTTTTGCTGGCGCAGTTGCGGTATCACTATTGAGATGGCAGGCTGAATTTGAAAACCCTGTCTGTATTATCCGATGACTTAAAATCGTCCCAGCGCGCGTCGTACCAGCAACACCGGCAAACGCAGCACAAAGCCGGCAAACAACCGCGTGTGCATCCAGGTCAATAGCGCGTTGTCGCGCACATAGCGAAAATGCGACACGCCGCCCTCCTCCGCGCGGTAGTAGCGCACCGGAGCCGGCAGATTAACCGGCCTCACTCCGCTCCAGCACAGGCGCACCACGGCCTCCGGGTCAAAATCGAAGTGGCGCATCCATCGCTGCGAGTGCATCACCCGCCGCAATGCTTCAACCGGATACACGCGAAACCCGAACAACGAGTCGCCTATGCCGGCCCACAGCGTTTCCAGGTTGGCCCACCCATTGGAAACGCGTCGCCCTTGCACGCGCAAGCGCGGCGCGCTGGCATCGAATACCGGCACGCCCAATATCATTGCTGCCGGCTGTCTGGCGGATTCCGCCATGAATGCAGGAATGCGTTCGGGTGGATGCTGGCCGTCCGAATCCATGGTTAACGCGTGACTGAAGCCCGCCGCTGCCGCCTGTTCAAGGCCGTGCAGTACTGCCGCGCCCTTACCCTGGTTGCGCGGCAACACGATGACGCGCAGGCCGGCGTCTTGCGCTGCCATCGCCATCAGTCCCTCGCCGCTGCCGTCGGTGCTGCCGTCTACCACTACCCAAACCGGTGTCCAGTGTTGACGTGCCGCACGCACGGTTTCATAAACCTTGATACCGGGGTTATAGCTGGGGATGAGTACCAGATGCGTGGTCGAGACCGCCCTCATGACAGCGTGCGAGAAGTTAGTTGGGGCGTATGGGCGGCCGGCAAGGGCAGAGAATGAGGCGGGTAAAATGCCGAGCCTTGTACCAGCTCATGCGCGAAGTAGTGTTCCAATTCAGCCATGAAGCGTTGCGTATGCTGCGGCGGATCAAAGCGCCGCCCCAGGCGCACCCGATAATGGATCGGCATCGGCGGCCTGCGGAACAGCGGCCAGCCTTTGCTCAGATACGCCGAATCGGTTTCGATGAGTATCGTTTGCACCGGCACCCGTGCATGATGCGCGATCAGCGCGATACTGCCTTTGAGCGGGTTGACCGGGCATGCGGTGGTGCGTGTGCCTTCCGGAAACAGCAACAGGTGGCTGCCGCAGTCAAAATCCGCGATGGCCAGCCGTATCATGCGCCGCACCGGTTCATTGCGGATATAGCGCGCCAGCCAGGCGCCCGCGCCAAGAAAAATATTGTTCATCAGATTGGCTTTAAGCACGCAGGAGACATTCGGCAAGCGTGAAATCACCATCACCGCGTCCAGCAGGCACGGATGATTGGGCGCAATAATCAGCGGCGCTTCATCGCGCAGGACATCCAGCGCCTTCACGTCAAAGCTGAAGCGGCGCGACAGGCTAAGACTGGCAAGGTAAAATCGAAACGCCGTCATGACGACGTAACGTCCGAGCGCCCGTCCCCGGCGCTCGGACAGCAGCGGGTAAATAATCATCGCCATCGGCGTCCATGCCAGGCACATCATTCCCAACCAGGCGAGGCCGAGATACAGCACCAGGTTTTCGTAGCCACCCAGCAACACACGCAGCGCGATGCGCATCAGATCGTCGCCACGCCGGTATCATCCACAACCCGGATATTGTGTTTGCGCATCCGCCACGCCTTCAACGTGCGCCGGAAATTGAGCACGGAAATCGCGTAAT
>JANPOH010000119.1:0-2554 GCA_031427895.1 Betaproteobacteria bacterium | reverse complement strand
ATTCGCTCCGGGCAGCGCTTCGCGGTACAGCTCGCCGCCGCCTACCACGAATATCTCGTCGTCCGCCGAACACTTTGCGATGGCGTCCGCGAGCGAGCCGGCGATGATCGCGCCCGGCACGGTGTAATTCTTTTGCCGCGTCACGATCACCGTGGTGCGCCCCGGCAGTAAACGGCCGATGGACTCCCAGGTTTTACGTCCCATGATGATGTGATGTCCCATGGTGACGCGCTTGAAAAGTTGAAGCTCGTTGGGCAGTCGCCACGGAATCGCACCATTGGCGCCGATCACGCGATTCTTGCCCATCGCGACGATGAGAGAAACGATCATCAGACGGCGACAGGCGCTTTAATCAGCGGATGCGGATCGTAGCCTTCGAGCGTGAAGTCTTCGTACTTGAAATCAAAAATGTTTTTCACCGCCGGATTTAACTTTATCGAGGGCAGCGCACGCGGGCTGCGCGACAGTTGCTCTGCGACTTGTGTGCGGTGATTGTTGTAGACGTGCGTGTCGCCGAAGGTATGTATGAAGTCACCGGGCTTCAAGCCGCACACTTGCGCCACCATCAGCGTCAGCAGCGCGTACGAGGCGATGTTGAACGGCACGCCCAAAAACATATCCGCGCTGCGCTGATATAACTGGCAGGATAATTTGCCATCAGCCACATAAAACTGGAAAAAAGCATGGCAGGGCATCAGCGCCATTTTATCCAGATCCGCCACGTTCCACGCCGAGACGATGATGCGGCGTGAGTCCGGGGTTTTTTTCAGCATGTCGATGATCTGCGTGATCTGATCGATATGCCGCCCGTCGGGCGCAGGCCCGGAGCGCCACTGGTAGCCGTAGACCGGGCCGAGATTGCCGTCCTTGTCGGCCCACTCGTCCCAGATGCGCACGCCGTTATCCTTGAGGTACTGGATGTTGGTGTCGCCCTTCAAAAACCACAGCAACTCGTGAATGATCGATTTCAGATGCACCTTCTTGGTGGTGAGCAGCGGAAACCCTGCATTCAGGACAAAGCGCAGTTGCGCGCCGAAAATGCTGACCGTGCCGGTGCCGGTACGGTCGCCTTTGGGCGTGCCGTGGTCAATGACGTGGCGCAGAAGGTCGAGGTAGGGGCGCATGGCGGGAGCGTTCAGGAATGAAAATCAGTCGCGGATTCTAATGGATTTCTTTCTGATAGGGCTTTTCGAGCATCCAATTGACGATGGCTTCGACGGTTTCGCCTTCGCGTCCCAGGAATCCGTGTTCGGACAGGGCATCACACGGCGGCGACTGCGCCGGTAGTCCGCCGGATACGGAGATCAGCGGAAAGCGGCCTGTTTGCGCTGCGGCGCTGCGATAGGGCGTGTAGGTGCAACCGTCCTGCTTGTGGTGCGCGAATAGCAAGCGCGGTTTGATACTGGCGAAATCAAAGCCGGAGAGTCCTTGTTGTCCCGCGCGGCTTCCGGCTATAAACAGGGAGGCCGTGAGCACCGTGCCCGCTAATTTGTCCGGCATGCGCCGCCCGAGCGACGCGGCGGACACCGTGCCGCGGCTGGTGCCCACCACAAAAAACGGCAGTGCGGGGTGGCGTTTTTTCAATTCGGCTATGACCGCCGCGACGTCCGTGGCGTGTTGCTCGCCGAGCCGAAAGGTGTCGTTCATGCCGCCGCTTTGGTCGGATGGCGCGTCAAACACCACTGCGATGACGCCGTTTTTTACAAATTCCCCGCGGGATCGCACCACAAAGTTGTTGGGGCCGAAGCGGATTTGTCCACCTTCAGTTCGTATGCGTATGTTTCCGCCGCCGCCCGGAAACAGCAGCGCGACGGCCAGCGGTTTTTCGGGTGCGCGCGCGACAAACACCGATTGCGTCACACCGTCGCGGGTTGGCAGGGTGATGATTTCCTGCGCCGAGACGGTTGTTACAAACAGCGCGGCAAGCAGGGCGGTCAGGTGTGCTTTCATGGGTGAAGTGTCCCGGTAGAGAGTGATGTCATTATAATGGCCTGGAAAATTCGTACAAAGCGAACAAAGGAAATCCCATCGTGAGTGATCTCGCCCAACTGAAACTACCGGCGGTGCCGCTTTCCGCGGCGGTCGCCGCCAAGGCGCTCCATGTGTTAATGGTCATCTCCAAGAGCGCAACGCCCGCGGAAATCGCCAAGCTGCCGTTTGCAGCAACGCTGGATAAAGTGCTCGTGCGGCGCAAAAAAAAGCGCGCCGATCTGGCCAAATCGCCGGTCGCCGCCGATGTCCCCGGCGGCGCGCTGGTGGCGTGGGTGATGATCGATGCCGCGCAATCGGTGTTCGAGCGCCAGACGGCGATGCGTAAGGCGGTGTTGTCTCTGCTGGGTGAAAACCCCAGCGAGATCACCATCGCGGTGTACGGCGATGCCGCGCAGCGCCTCGCGGCGGCGGAACTGGCGTTGTATTGCGCGTGGGTCAACGGCGCGAAATTGCCGGAGCGCAAAAAGAAAAAGGAAAACCCTCACCTGAAAACCATCGTGCTGCACGGTTGCGGCGCGCGCGATGGTTTTAACGCGATCCGCGCGCAGGCCGAAGGCAATGT
>JANPOH010000118.1:0-8167 GCA_031427895.1 Betaproteobacteria bacterium | reverse complement strand
ATGATTCTTTGCAATAGCGCCCAAGTTACCGCAGCGTTCAATCATCACGTTTGATGTAGATCAAAGCCAAGCGTCACCGTATGGCTACAGTGAGCGCACAAATAGCAACTCGATGGAGGCCTTATGTATCAGCGAATCATGGTGGCGGTGGACGGCAGCGAGACGTCGCAACGCGGCCTGCAGGAGGCGATCAACCTCGCCAAGGAGCAAAAGGCCAAACTGGCGATTGTTCATGTGATCGACATCGTGGTTGTCTTTGGCGCAGGGCAGTTTCCGGGCACGTATATCGAGGCCACGCGCGAGCTGGCGCATGAGACCATTGCACATGCGCGCAAGAGCGCGTTAGCGGCGGGTATCGAACCTGAAATCCAATCGCCCGAGATTGTCTCAAGCGGCTATCACGTGGCCGAGACGATTGCCGATGCCGCGCGCGACTGGAAAGCGGATCTGCTGGTGGTCGCCACCCACGGGCGGCGCGGTGTGAGCCGGCTGCTGATCGGCAGCGTCGCCGAACGCGTGGTGCGCCTGGCTACCTGCCCGCTGTTGCTGGTGCGCGGGGCGTAGAGTGAGCGGTTGAGGGGTGGGAGGGCTGGAGGCGTGGCGCATCAGGCCGCGCGCTGCTCATTGTGCAAGAACCAGCGGTCAATCACGACATGACGTGCAAACCATGCGCTTGCCATCAAAGGCTTTGCCAGTTTTTGCCGGAGCGCTTGCGGCAACCATGACGTACCGCCCTGGGATGAATTTCGTTCGCCGAAACGCGCGCGCAGGCGCGTGAGGTACGGCTCGAGCTTGCGCTGCCGGTAGTCCCCGGCGGCAGCGCGTATGACTTGTGCGGCGATCAAGCCGGATTCTATTGCGGGCAGGATGCCTTCGCCGCTTTGCGGGTAAGCCAGCCCCGCAGCATCGCCGATCAACAGCACGCCGTCATCCGTGAGCTTGCGGCGCGATGATGGATACAACAGGTAGGCATGGCCGTTGAATTTGCCAGGCAGCGTGCGCGGGATCATCCCGCGCTGCTGTAACCACTGGCGGAATTGTTCTACCTGTTCCGGCAGGTGGTGGTTGTCTTCGCGGCCCAGGCCGATGTTGAGGTAATTGCCTTTCGGAAAGCACCAGCCGTAGCCCTTGAGGTCCGGGCAAAAATACAGTTGCACCACATCGTTGTCGAAATGGCATTCGCTGCGTTGCGCTGCCGTTAGGGGAAATTCGATCTCCTGTGCAGCGACAATGGTTTCCGTGGTTTTTTTTGTTTCGTGCGGTTCGGGCTGGGCGCCGAGCAGGCGTGACACCGGGCAAAAATGGCCGCCCGCACCGACCACCAGCGGCGTGCGTATCTCGCCGTTCACCCGCCAGCCGCTCCCATCGCGCACCATGCTGCACATCGGTTCGCCGAGTTTGAGTCTGGCCCGAGCGCGTTGCAGCAGGTAGTGATCGAATTCGCGGCGTCGTATGCCGAAGCTCGCCGCGTACGGATAGCGCGTGTCCACCGCTGCACCGCCGATGAGGCCGGTGCGAAAGCCGTGAATCGGCTGCATCACCCGGCCCTGCGCGTATTCGGCGCTGTCGAGTTCCAGCGCGTCGATAACCGCCGGGGTGATCCAGCCTGCGCACACCTTGTCGCGCGGGAAATCCTGCTTGTCCATCACCAGCACATCCCATCCGGCGCGCACCAGTTGCCGCGCGCAGCTCGATCCGGCAGGGCCGCCGCCCACGATCAATACGTCGCATGAGCGCGTGGACATCAGCGCTGCTCCGGCGGGCCGTACAGAGGGGCCCGAGTCCATGCCACCTCATTGCTGCCCGCGCGCGCGAACAGCACCTGAAACAATTGCAACTGGCCGGTATTGAACGCCGCGAGTGAACCCGACAAGTACAGGCGCCACGCGCGCACAAACGGTTCATCGTACAGGTTGCTCACTTGCCCGCGCGCGTCCTCGAAGCGGCGCAGCCAATGCGTGAGCGTCAGTGCGTAATGCAGCCGCAGGTTCTCGACATCGATGATCGAGAACCCCTGCGGTTCGAGAATGCCGGTCATTTCGCGCAGTGTCGGCGGATAGGCGCCGGGAAATATCCGCTTCGTGATCCACGCATTGAAAGCGGCAGGTTGTGTTTGGCCGATACTGTGCAGCAGCCCGCGGCCGTGGGCTGTGAGGCAGCGCTCAATGAGTTGGCCCAATTCGTCGTAATGACTGGGGCCGACGTGCTCCAGCATGCCGACCGAAACGAACGCATCGTGGCGACCGCTGATATTGCGGTAATCGTCTTCGATGAATTGCACGCGCGCCTCCAATCCCAGCGCCCGTGCGCGTGCTTTGGCGTAGGCGATTTGTTCTCGCGAAATGTTAAACGCCTGCACGCGCGCGCCGTAGTGTTGCGCCATGTGCAGCGCCAGCGTGCCCCAGCCACAGCCGGCCTCTACCACGGCTTCACCGGGCCGCAACCGGAGCTTGCGGCACACCAGATCCATCTTGGCAATTTGCGCCTGCTCCAGCGTGACATCAGGCGAAGGGAAATAGGCGCAGGTATAGCTCATCTCGCGGCCGAGCCACAGGCCGTAGAAATCATTGCCCAGATCGTAATGACGATGAATATTGTCGCGCGCTGCGGCCGGGGTGTTGCGCCGGGCATGATGGATCCATCGGGCCGCGCGATTGCGCCAGCGGCGGTAGGGGGTATTGGGGGTATTGGACCCGGAGCGATGGCGATAGACCGTTTCGAGCAATTGCACCAGATCGCCTTCGATCTGAATCGAGCCGTCGCTGTAAGCTTCGCCAAAATGCAGATTAGGATGGATCAGCAACTTGAGCAGGGTGACGCGATCAGCGATGCGCAAGCCGCCCACGGTCTGTCCTGCGTCTGGCGTTACGGATTCGCCGTTCCAGAGCGTGATGCGCATGGGCGGATCGCCGAGGGATCGCAATAGCCGCCGCATGAGGCGGCCTTCCAGGCTCAGCGCCGCCTGTGGTACGTCACGGACGCTGCCGGCGGTGTGCCGGTCCAGGGATTTCAGCAGTTGCGCATCATCCATTTTCATCGGAATGCCTCCTTGAGTATTCGCGTTCATCCGCGGGTAGAAAGCTATGGCGCGCCCCAGGGTAGCGTCCAGTCCTCGTCCGCTCGCGCTGGCCAGCGCAGATATTCTGTGTGCAAGCGGCCCGTGCGCACCTGGAACGTGCGCGTCTGCGTTTGACCGCGAAAGGTTGCGTTCAGCGTGTAGGCGCCGTCAGGCAGTTTCGCCATGAAAAGCGGGCCTTGTGTGACGTGTCGCGCCAGGGTTTTTCCGGCGCTACCGGTGAGCGTCAGTGCAACATCGGACACATACGTGCCTGCGCCAACGATCGTGAACACGAATTTGAGATTGAATTCCTTTTCGCGCGCGGCGAGTTCGTCGCGCGACGTGCTGCCGATGCCGCCGGATACGTACACAACGTCAGGCGCCGCCGCTACGCGAGCCGGGTTTTGCGCGTACGCGGGGCTACCCACACACATCAGGGTAGCAAGGGTGAACAGGGTGATGGTCAATGGTCGAGTGTTCATGGCGGCACCTTAATTTTGTGATTCACGAAAGATGCTTGCGGCGCAGCCGCAGTGCGTTGGTCACCACCGATACCGAACTTAACGCCATCGCCGCACCAGCGAAAATCGGCGACAGCAGCAGCAGACCGAAAGCGGGGTACAACACGCCCGCGGCAATAGGAATGCCGAGCGCGTTGTAGCCAAAGGCGAAGGCGAGGTTCTGGCGGATATTGCGCATGGTGGCGCGCGACAGCGCGGCGGCGCGCGCGATGCCGCGCAGATCGCCTTTGACCAAAGTCACACCCGCGCTTTCCATGGCGACATCGGTACCGGTGCCCATGGCGATGCCCACATCCGCCTGCGCCAGCGCGGGCGCGTCGTTGATGCCATCGCCTGCCATTGCGACTTTATGGCCGGCTGCTTGCAAACGCTTGATATGTCCGGCCTTGTCTTGCGGCAGCACCTCGGCCAGTGCTTCATCGATGCCGAGTTGACGCGCCACCGCTTGCGCCGTGCTGTGCGAATCGCCGGTAAGCATTACGATGTGTATGCTCGATTTTTTAAGCGCGGCAATCGCGGCGGGTGTACTATCCTTGATGGGGTCGGCCACCGCGGCTATCCCGGCGGCGCCGCTTTGGGCATTTCGGCGATTACGCAGTCGGTGGTGAGAATCAGGCTCGCGATCGATGCGGCATTCTGCAAACAGAGGCGCGTGACTTTGGTGGGGTCGATCACGCCCATCGCCGGCAGGTCGCCGTACTCGCCGGTGGCGGCGTTGTAGCCGTAGTTGCCGCTGCCGTGCAGCACTTTTTCGATCACCACGGAGGGTTCTCCCCCTGCGTTTATCACGATCTGCCGTAGTGGTTCTTCGAGCGCGCGGCGCACAATCTTGATGCCGGCGCTTTGCGCCATGTTATCGCCGTGGAGTTGGTCGAGCGCCAGGCCCGCGCGCAGGTACGCCACACCGCCGCCCGGCCCGATGCCTTCGGCCACCGCCGCGCGGGTGGCGTGCAGCGCGTCTTCAACGCGCGATTTTTTCTCCTTCATTTCGAGTTCGGTGGACGCGCCGACTTTGATGAGCGCCACGCCGCCGGAGAGTTTAGCGATGCGTTCTTCGAGTTTTTCGCGGTCGTAATCGCTGGTGGTTTTGTCGAGTTCCGCCTTGATCTGCGCGATACGCACCTTGATTTTGGGTTGCTGTCCTTCGCTGCCGATCAGCGTGGTGTTTTCCTTGTCAATTTCGACGCGGCGCGCGTGGCCAAGGATTTCGAGTGTGGCTTTTTCGAGTTTGAGCCCGGTCTCTTCAGTGACGACCGTGGCGCCGGTGACGATGGCGATATCCTCCAGCATGGCCTTGCGGCGGTCGCCGAAGCCCGGTGCCTTTACCGCGCACACCTTGAGCAGCCCGCGCATGGCATTGATGACCAGCGTGGCGAAGGCTTCGCCGGTAACATCCTCGGCGATAATCAGCAGCGGCTTGTTGGCCTTGATGATCTGCTCCAGCAGGGGCAGCAGTTCGTGGATCGCGCCGATGGGTTTTTCGTGGATCAGTACATACACGTCGTCGAGCACCACGCGCTGTTTCTCCGCATCATTAATGAAGTAGGGCGAAAGAAAGCCGCGGTCGAATTGCAGACCCTCGACGGTTTCGAGTTCGTTGACCATGCCGCGGCCGTCTTCGGTTTTAATCACACCGCCGTCACCCACGGTGGCCATGGCCTTGGCGATGATGTCGCCGATGGCTTTGTCGCCGTTGGCAGAAATGGTGCCGACTTGCGCGATTTCCTGATTGGTGGCACAGGGGCGCGAAAGTTTTTTCAGTTCCGCGACCACAGTTTCGACCGCGCTATCGACGCCGCGCTTCAAGTCCATGGGGTCGAGGCCGGCGGCCACGTATTTCATGCCTTCCTTCACGATGGCTTGTGCGAGCACGGTGGCGGTGGTGGTGCCGTCGCCCGCCATCTCTGACGTTTTCGATGCGACTTCCTTCGCCATCTGCGCGCCGAGATTCGCAAAGCGATCTTCGAGTTCGATTTCTTTTGCCACAATGACGCCGGAGTTAATTAGCGTCGGTGCGCCGAAGCCGCGATCCAGCACCACCGTGCGCCCCTTCGGGCCGAGCGTGACCTTTACCGCGTCAGCGAGCGTGTTCAGCCCTTCGACGATACTTTGACGGGCGTCGTCACGAAACTTGATGAGTTTGGCTGCCATTTTTGTTCCGCCCTGGTTGCGTTCATTGGCGTGCCGATGCGGCGTGGCACACGATGAGTGCAATCGTAGGCGCGAGTCCGTGTGCGGGCTTTGACATATATCAACCCGAGGGGACCCGTCGCGCGCACGGTGGCATCTGAAGACGAAAGTTATGTAACTACTTGTTTTTAAACAGTTTTTAAATTAACGCCAATGTGCAGAATGCGTGCGCTGCAAACGCCCGTAGTCACGCCGTGCCGGCGATCAGACGCGTGGCACCGAGGTTTGACGTGCCGTTACCAGCAAGCCGGCCAGCGCGAGCGCTGCAAACAATGCGCCCGCATAGAACGTCATCGCCGGACCGAACAGTGTCCACAAGCCACCGGCGATGACGCTGGCGGCAAGCAGGGCGACGCCGGTGATGAGATTAAACAGTCCGAACGCGGTGCCGCGCAGATCGTCGGGCGCGGTATCCGCCACGAGCGCGGTCATGATGCCCTGCGTGGCGCCCATGTGCAGCCCCCATAACGCGGCGCCCGCGCCGACGGTCCACGCATTCGCGGCCAGTGCCAGCGTAATATCGGCGGCGATCAGGACGCCGATGCCCCCTGCCAGCAGCAGCTTGCGGTTGATCTTGTCGGAGAGTTTGCCCAACGGATACGCGCTGGCCGCGTACACCGCATTCATCACCACCAGCATCAGCGGCGTCCAGGTCACGGCAAGTCCGACGTTCTCCGCGCGCAACAGTAGAAACGCTTCCGAAAAGCGCGCCAGCGTCAGCACCGCGCCGAGCGCGGTGATTTGCCAGAATAGCTGCGGCAGCCGCGCGATTTCCTGACGATGAATCGGGAATCGGCGCACGGCGTGAGGGCGCTTGCGCTCAGTTTCGTGCTCTGGTTCGCGCACGCCGAACACGATCAGCGCAACACACACGAAGGCGGGAATCACCGCGATCCAGAATACCAGCCGAAAGTTGTTGGCGCTCGCCGCCATCAACAGCAGCGCCAGCAGCGGCCCGGCGAATGCGCCGACGGTATCCATCGATTGACGCAAGCCATAGGCCGCGCCGCGCAAGGGCGAGGGCGTGACATCGGCGATCAGCGCATCGCGCGGCGCGCCGCGTATGCCTTTGCCGATGCGGTCGATGAGGCGCGCGGTGAGCACCTCGCCGATGCCGGTGGCGAGCGGGAACAGTGGTTTGGTCAGCGCGGCGAGGCCATAGCCCAGCAACAACAGCGGTTTGCGGCGGCCTAGCCAATCGCTGATCGCGCCGGAAAACACCTTGGCGATGGCGGCAGTGGCTTCGGCGATGCCTTCAATGATGCCGACCGACAACGCACTGGCGCCGAGCACCGTCACCAGGAACAGCGGCAGCAGCGCATGAATCATCTCCGACGAGATGTCCATGGTGAGGCTGACCAACCCCAGCATCACTACCGTGCGGGGGAGTTCATGCGGAGTCGCTTCCGTTGCTTTGGTCACATCGGCTGCCATGGCGAAAGTGTGTCGAAGCGAGTTTCCACCGGGTTGATCCACATCAATGATAAGCGGGCAGTTGAGGGTAGCCTAGCGAAAACGACACGCGGTGCCATGAAAACACATCCCGATTTCGAATGCTTTCTCGCCTATGCGCCGCGCGGCGGCGGATTACTTTGCGCGGTGGTTTACCGGGCGCGGGGCGATGACGTTTACGGCTGGTGGGTGGGGCGCGATGCCAACCTCGAATACCCGCCGGCGTTCTTCATGCTCGAGAACTACTACACCACGCATAGCCTCTTCCAATGGGGTTTGAGTCTGAAGCGGGAGCGTATTTCCAACGGGGTTTGAGTCTGAGCGGGTAGCTGAATTCGATCATGATGCGAGGCATGGTGATCGATATGAATGATGCAAAGTTACAGACGCTGGATCAAGTTCGGGCCTTTCTCAAAGGCACCGTGGCGGTGGCATTTTCAGTAGCCGCCAATGAACGCTACGAGTTCGTGGCGCGCACGGTGCGCCGCTTCGGCTATGCTCGCCTCAAACGCGCCGACAAAGGCGTGGTGCTGCGCTTCCTAGGGCGCGTGAGTGGCTATTCCCGCCAGCAGCTCACCCGCCTTGTTCAGCGCGCAGGCGCCCGTGCGCCGCTGGTCAAGCGCTACCGCGCTTCGCGTTCGAGTTTCGCCCGCCACTACACCGCAGCCGATGTGCGGCTGCTGGCTGAAATCGACACCTTGCACGGCACCTTGTCCGGCCCCGCCACCAAGAAACTTATGGAACGGGCCTGTCACGTCTTTGGTGATCCCCGCTATGAGCGTCTGGCGCTGATCTCGGTGGCGCACCTCTACAATCTGCGCAAGCAGACCGGCTATGCGCGTCGCCGTCAGCACTGGACCAAGACCCGCCCGGTTTCCATCCCCATCGGCCAACGGCGTGCGCCCGCGCCCAACAACCAACCCGGCTACGTGCGCGTGGACAGCGT
>JANPOH010000117.1:0-2790 GCA_031427895.1 Betaproteobacteria bacterium | reverse complement strand
TCGTCGGGGGGCGTGGGGGGGGTTTTGGTGATGTTTTTTCAATTAAAACCCAAAAACCCCCCCGCTGTGGCGCTGCGGCGCATATACCCCCCGCTTTTATTTTCTCTGCGTTTCCTCGGCGCCTCTGCGCCTCTGCGCCTCTGCGGTGGAGTTTTTCGTTGTTCATGCAATCAACTTCACCAAAGCGCCCGCCACGCCGCCGATCGAACCCGCGCCCATGGTCAGCACCACATCCCCATCGCGCGCCACATCACGAATCGCCGCCGGCACGGCGCCCACGTTTTCGACAAACAGCGGTTCGACCTTGCCCTGCACGCGCACCGCGCGCACCAGCGCGCGCCCGTCCGCCGCCACGATCGGCGCTTCGCCCGCCGGGTAGACCTCGGTCAGCACCAGCGCATCGACGGTGGACAGCACCTTGACGAAATCCTCGAAGCAGTCGCGGGTGCGCGTGTAGCGATGCGGCTGGAACGCCAGCATCAGCCGCCGCCCCGGAAACGCACCGCGCACCGCCGCCACCGTGGCCGCCATCTCCACCGGGTGATGGCCGTAATCATCGATCAGCGTGAACTGGCCGCCGCCCGCCAACGCCACTTCGCCGTGGCGCTGAAAGCGCCGCCCCACGCCTTTAAATTCCGCCAGCGCGTGAACAATGCGCTCGTCCGGCACGCCCACCTCCATGCCCACCGCGATGGCCGCGAGCGCATTGAGCACGTTGTGTACGCCCGGCAGATTCAGTGTCACGACCAGATCCGCGGCCGCGTCATCAATGGCCCGCACTACCCGAAAGCGCATCTGCCCGCCGCTGTGCTGAATATCCACCGCGCGTACTTGCGCTTCCGGCGACAGGCCGTAGGTGGTGATCGGCTTGGTGATCTTCGGAATAATGTCGCGGATATTGGCGTCGTCCTGACACAGCACGGCCATGCCGTAGAACGGCAGCCGATGCACAAAATCAACGAACGCCTGCTTCAGATTATCGAGCGAGTGACCGTACGTCTCCATGTGATCGGCGTCGATATTGGTCACCACCGACAGCACCGGTTGCAGGTGCAGAAACGACGCATCCGATTCATCGGCCTCGACCACGATGAATTCACCCGCGCCAAGTCGCGCGTTGGCTCCGGCGCTGTTAAGGCGCCCGCCAATCACAAAGGTCGGATCAAGCCCGCCTTCGGCCAGCACACTGGCGGCGAGGCTGGTGGTGGTGGTCTTGCCGTGCGTGCCGGCGATGGCGATGCCCTGCTTCAAGCGCATCAGCTCGGCCAGCATCAGCGCGCGCGGCACCACCGGGATGTGTTTCTCCCGCGCGGCCACCACTTCCGGGTTGTCAGCTTTCACCGCCGTGGACACCACCACCGCGTCCGCGCCGGCGATCTGTGCCGCTGCGTGTCCTGTGAATACCCGCACACCTAACGCCGCAAGGCGTTGCGTCGTGGCGTTCGTCGACATATCGGAGCCGCTGATGTCGTAGCCAAGATTCAGCAGTACCTCGGCGATACCGCTCATGCCCGAGCCGCCCACGCCGACGAAGTGAACTCGCTTGACTTTATGTCGCATTGGCAAGCTCCATACAAACGTTAGCCACGGCGTTAGTGGCGTCCGGTTTCGCCGCCGCGCGCGCGGCCTGCGCCATCTCGATCAACTGGTCACGTGTAAGCCCTTGCACCAGTTGCGCCAGTTTTTCAGGGGTGAATTCCGCCTGCGGGATCAGCACCGCCGCGCCGCGCCCGGACAAAAAACGCGCGTTGTGGGTCTGATGATCGTCCACTGCCGAAGGTAGCGGTACTAGCACCGAGGCCACGCCGGCGGCAGCGATTTCGGCAATGGTCGACGCGCCCGCGCGGCAGATCACCAAATCGGCATGTGCGTAACGCGCGGCCATGTCATCGAGAAAGGGCAGCGTTTCCGCCTGCACGCCTGCCGCCGCGTACGCGGCACGCAGTGCATCGATATGCGCCGCGCCGGATTGATGCGTGACCCGCGGGCGCGTGGCGGCGGGCAGCAGCGCCAGCGCCTTGGGGAGTGTCGTATTCAGGATCGACGCCCCCAGACTGCCGCCCAGCACCAGCAATTGCAGACTCGCCTGACGTGCATGACGCGCACCGTAGCGCACCGCCGGGGCCTCCATCGCACCAATATCGGCACGCACCGGGTTGCCCACCCATAACGGTAAGTATTTGTTTTTAAACACTTTTTTAAACGCGTCCGGAAACGCCACCAGCACCTTGTCGGCCAGCCTCGCGAGCACGCGATTGGTAAGCCCCGCGACGGAATTTTGCTCGTGTATCACCAGCGGACGCTTTAACAGCGAGGCCACCATGCCGCCGGGAAACGCCACATAACCGCCCATGCCCAGCACCACGTCGGGCCGATGTATGAAAATCGCGCGCGCGCTTTGCCAGAACGCGATCAGCAAATTCAGCGGCAGCATCACGGTACGCAGCAACCCTTTGCCGCGCAGGCCGGAAAAGCGTATCCACGCCATCACGTAACCGTGCGGCGGCACGATGCGCGCCTCCATGCCGGCCTTGGAGCCGAGCCACACTATCGTCCAGCCCTGCTCACGTAATACTTCCGCGACGGATATCGCCGGATAAATGTGACCGCCGGTGCCGCCCGCCATAATCATGATGGTGCGGCCCAATCGTTTCATACTTTGAATCCGCGCGTGATCTGGCGGCCTTCCCAATCGATACGCAACAATATCGCCAGCGCCACACAGGTCGCCGCAATCGCGCTACCGCCGAACGACAGCAGCGGCAACGTCAACCCCTTGGTCGGCAGCAC
>JANPOH010000116.1:0-5625 GCA_031427895.1 Betaproteobacteria bacterium | reverse complement strand
ATCAAATCGCCGTCGGACGTCCCCAGCAACACACTTTCGGCAGTCAATCGTCGAAGCACAAAGAGCCAAGTATCCGAGCTATAGATGGTTTGCCACTCCATTTCATCGCCAGATGACTGAACAAGTACTACACAACCATGGATCTCTCCCGGTTCCACTGGCATATCGTTCCAATTTGCAAGAGCGAAGAACTCACCCGGGCCGACACCAGCGATCGTGTTTAATAGATTTGTTTCACGTTCGGTTTCAAAGTCCTGAATTTTTTTGATATTCCGATTCTTCATATTCCATCCATCTCAAAATTTGATTGGTTTTACTCCATAGAATTTGCCTTGCTTTTAGACGAATTCATAGCAGCATGCCTCGCTACAGTTAGCTACCTGGAATTCTGAGTTTGGTGCTTTTTGTCATTCCCGGACACATTTTCTTAATCATCGAATCGACTTTGTTCATGATGCATTTGATTTCCTTCTCGGTTAAACCCGCCGCCTTCAATTGCTTTTTGGCGTTGGCGCTTGCCTCACCGTTGGTAGGCGCTTTGCCACTTGCTCTGGATTTTGCAGCCTCGGTATTCTGCATCTTGGTAACTTTACCGTGCGGTGTTTTGAGTTTCCATGACTTACCCTTCAACGGAATGCACGGCGCAGCTTCCTTCGAGTAACCAGGGCAGATGGTATCGATAGGTTTACCCCCAACCATGAACTGCGCATTCTGTAGCACATGATGCGATTCATTGACGCCGGAAGTGCAGTGTTTTGCTCTATGTCGGTACTCGTGTACCGGATACTTTTTGAGCGCCGCCTTGCAGTCGTCCTTTTTCTTATCTTTATCCTTCTTCCCCTTATGCCCCTTGGGCGCCGTGTTGCCCTTCGACTTGGGGGATTTTGTCGGCGCGCCACCGTGTCAAAGCTCAAGTCACCATGTTGCAGCGTCGGCGCCGCCATGCCGGTGCCACGCCGCAAGAGGGCCCTGACGCGTGCCTGCAACTCACTCAGGCTGAACGGTTTGACCAGATAATCGTCCGCGCCCAGATCGA
Organism: Betaproteobacteria bacterium; assembly: GCA_031427895.1. Taxonomy (GTDB): domain Bacteria; phylum Pseudomonadota; class Gammaproteobacteria; order Burkholderiales; family SG8-41; genus UBA5216. The sequence goes on along the minus strand of JANPOH010000116.1, from coordinate 4,589 downwards.
GCCCGGTGACTTTTTCTTCCGGCTGCTCGCGGCCCGACAAGATCAACACCGGCAGCGCGGTATTGCGTTTGCGCAGGCGGCGCAACACCTCTAAACCATCAAGCCGGGGCAAGCCTAGATCCAGAATCAACAACGCGAATCCATCCGTGCGTAGCGCCTCGTCGGCGGCCATGCCATGCGCCACGTGATCCACCGAATAGCCCGCCTGCGTCAGCGCAAACCGCAGCGCCTCCGACAAGGCCGCATCGTCTTCCGCTATCAGAATTCGCAATTCAACTCCCCCGTCATTTGAATCGATCATGCGGCGGCGCAGCAATATCCGCTATCATAAATATATATAAGTTATTGTTTTTATTATCTTTATTTTCTAACACGCTACGTCAAGGCTTCGCCTCTCGCCTACGGTCAAAGTTCAGAGTTTTGTAAGCAACTTTAATTAGCATTGGACTCGGAAAGACCGCCAATCATCAATACTTCAACAGGTCTTTTGTATTTTCAGGTGCAGCACTATCCCAATCAAGGAGGCTATAGTGGAACTTACCGCAAGACACCACGAGTACTGGCGCAAGAATCTCGTTTACACGGCGATTCTGCTCTTCATCTGGTTCGTTGTCACATTCGTCGTAGCGTGGTACGCACGCGAACTCAATACCATCACCTTCTTTGGATTTCCCCTAGGGTTCTACATGTCGGCGCAAGGTTCGCTCGCCATCTACGTCATCATCATTGGTGTCTACGCCTGGCTGATGCGAAAGCTCGATTTGGAATACAACGTGGATGAAGGAGACCTCGAATGAGTCAAGTCCAGACCCACAGTGCATTCAACAGGCAACTGAAGAAGTACTACTCCGTATACACCGGCGGCTTCATCGCCTTCCTGATCTTCCTTGCCATCGCCGAGCAAATGGGCATGTCACGGCAGATGATCGGATACATCTTCCTCGCCGCCACCATCGGCCTTTACGCCGCGATCGGCGTGATGAGTCGTACCGCGGACGTGTCGGAATATTATGTCGCTGGACGGCGCGTGCCGGCATTTTTCAACGGCATGGCAACCGGCGCCGATTGGATGAGCGCGGCCTCCTTTATCGGGATGGCAGGCACGTTGTTCCTCAGCGGATACGACGGCTTGGCCTTTGTGATGGGTTGGACCGGCGGCTACTGCCTTGTTGCGCTGTTGCTTGCGCCGTATCTGCGCAAGTTCGGGCAATTCACCATTCCGGATTTTCTGGCTGAACGCTACGGCGGTAACATCGTGCGCTCCATCGGCGTCATAGCGGCGATCACCTGCTCATTCGTTTATGTGGTCGCGCAGATCTACGGCGTCGGCCTGATTACCAGCCGCTTCACTGGTCTGGAGTTCGGCGTCGGCGTGTTCGTCGGTCTCGCCGGCATCCTGGTGTGCTCGATGCTGGGGGGCATGAAGGCCGTTACGTGGACTCAGGTGGCGCAATACATCATTCTGATCATCGCTTACCTGACGCCAGTGATATGGCTCGGGATGAAACATACCGGCGTACCCGTGCCGCAGCTTGCCTATGGCCAGACGTTGCAGAAAGTCGGCGATCTGGAAAAGAAAATCACGGCGGACCCGAAAGAGCAGGAAGTCCGCAAGATATTCGCTGACCGCGCGGCGGCGGCTAATGCGGCGCTAAAGGAGCCGGAAAAGGCATTCGCCGAAGGCAAGGCCAAAGTTGAAAAGAATTTAGCCGATCTGAAGGCAGCCAACGCCCCTGCCGAACAGATTGCAGCGGCGGAAAAAGCCGTGGCGGCCTATCCTCGCGACGTGAAAGCGGCAACGACCCAGTGGAGTCGCGAAAAAGGTCTTGCCGCGCGCGCCAATCCACCGCGACCTCATGCCGAGCCCTTCCCCGGCAAGGATGAAAAGGCGCGCGATACGGCGCGGCTTAATTTCATCGGCATCGTGTTCTGCATGATGTTCGGCACCGCCGCCCTGCCGCACATTTTGATGCGCTACTACACCACGCCCAGCGTGCAAGAGGCGCGCGTATCGGTGTTCTGGTCGCTGTTCTTCATCTTCCTGCTGTATTTCACGGCGCCGAGTCTTGCGGTGCTCGCCAAGTACGACATGTTCACCAATCTGGTCGGAAGCTCGTTTGCGTCACTGCCCGCATGGGCCGCAGCATGGGCGAAGGTCGATCCCAGCTTGCTCAACATTACCGACATCAACAAGGACGGCATTGTGCAGTGGGCCGAAGTAGTGATCGGCGGCGACCTGATCGTTCTGGCGACGCCGGAAATCGCGGGCATGCCGTATGTAGTGTCTGGGCTGGTTGCAGCCGGCGGCTTGGCGGCGGCGCTCTCCACCGCCGACGGATTGCTGCTGACCATCGCCAATGCGCTGTCACATGACCTCTACTACAAGATGATCGATCCGCAAGCCTCGGCCAAGAAACGCGTGACGATCTCTAAGGCTTTGCTGGTGGTTGTCGCGATTGTTGCTGCCTATGTAACATCGCTAAAACCGGGAGACATCCTGTTTCTGGTGGGCGCGGCGTTCTCGCTCGCGGCATCGGCGTTCTTCCCGCCGCTGGTGCTGGGTGTGTTCTGGAAGCGCGCTAATAAGTGGGGCGCAATCATCGGAATGCTGGCGGGTTTTGGCGTGTGCATGTATTACATGCTGCGCACTTATCCGTTCTTCACCAATATGGGCGTTCCAAAGATGGATCTGTGGTTCGGTCTCAACCCAATCTCGGCCGGGATGTTCGGCCTGCCGGTGGGTTTGCTCACGATCATCGTCGTCAGCCTGCTGACCGCTCCGCCGTCCAAACAGGTGCAGGAGTTGGTCGAGCATGTTCGTTACCCGCATTTGAAAGGGGACATCGATACGCAGGCGACCTAAGATATAATCTTGCCTGCTCTGGACAAGGCCCGCTCGCGCGGGCTTTGTCTTTATTCGGTATATATTGATTTTTTGTGGAGAGAAGAAACGCCATGTATGAAGCTCATTGGATAGCCAGAATTGCACGGTTGCTGGCGCTCGCGGTGCTGGCGGGATTGCTCGCCACGGGTTGCGGCAAGGGTAGCGAAGGCGGACACCAGCGCGGGCTGTTTGTCGGCTCCGTGAAAGACAAAACCGAGGAAGAGGTTGCCGGCAAGTACGGCAAGCCCGATGTCGTCGATACGGCCAACCCGAACACGCCGAAGTGGATATACAAACGCAAGACCTTCGACCCGGACCATCAGAATCAGGTGGACAACGAAACCATTCTGATTTTTCAGAAATATCCGGCGAGCGGCAAGCTCAAGGTCAGCGAGGTCATTTTCGGCTGAACATCCACCGCATGCAATAACAAAGTCCGCCTCGGCGGACTTTGTTTTATGGACTACAATCAAACAATGACCTTGGAAACCTGGTGGCACCATCGGCGCGCACGTTTTTATCTGTTTTTCAACCGCCGGGCGCGCGCAGTGGAAGCCCTGCAATCCGTGCTGACGATGGAACCGTCGGATATCGCCGCCAGAAACACCCTTGGATTTCTTTACGGCGAAACGGGCCAATTCGCAATGGCTGCCGAGCAGTTCCATACGGTATTGCGTGTGCAACCGGACGATGCTGGCACCCTGTTCAACCTCGGATTCATCCAGCAAAAACAGGAAAAGCACGCGGAGGCTGTCGGAACATTCAAGAAGGCGCTGCAGATCAATCCATTAATCGATCGTGCGTGGTTCGGCCTGGGCATGTCCCGTGCCGCCTTGGGACAACACGAACAGGCCGTCAGCGACTTCGAGCATGCAGCGAAGCTGCAACCCATGAATCCGCATGCCCTGTACGAATTGGGCATGCAATATTACAAACTCAACAACCCTGAAAAACTGGCGCAGGTGGTCGAGCGTCTGAGACAGTTTGATCCCAAGGCAACGCGGCAATTGATTCAGGCAACCTCAACGGGACCCACCGCGAAGCAGGACTAATGTATCAACTGGTCATCATCCTAAAGGCAATCAACGAAATCGCGCTGATGGCACTGCTCAGTCAAGGTGCTTTGTACATCCTTGCCGGCTCCAAACGCGATGGCAATTTCATCTACTTCATTCTGAAAACAATGACCATGCCGGTCATGAAATTCGCGCGGCTGATTACTCCCCGTATCGTACTCGACCAGCACATCGGCTGGGTGGCGCTTTTTGTTCTCCTGCTGGCGGAAGTACTATTGGTAGCCGCAAAGATCAGCCTGCATCTTCAGGCGGCGAGTGGCGGTTAGCGCCGTCGGCGCACCCGTCTTTTTATCTCAAGTTGCTTGTTTTCACGCGCTGGATTATCCTGCGCGCCTTCCGGAGAGATGGATGAGTGGTTTAAGTCGCACGCCTGGAAAGCGTGTGTACGGTGAAAGCCGTACCGTGGGTTCGAATCCCACTCTCTCCGCCATATAGCCTGAATTTTGCATAAAAAGGGCAAAGAACGCCGTAAGTGATTGGCACAATGCGAGTTATCAAAAAACGCATTCGTCAACACCACCTTCAGATAGGCTGCGCATTGATCCGTTCGTTGTCGGGCCAACGGCGAAGTGCGGCTGTTGGCGCTGCTGACCAAGTCCGACAAGCTCAACCGCAGCGAGACCCAGGCT
>JANPOH010000115.1:0-11449 GCA_031427895.1 Betaproteobacteria bacterium | reverse complement strand
TGCTGCGCGCGGTCGCGGGAATGTATCCGCCGCGCTGCGGTCAGTGTTAAAACTGGTTGACGGCACCAAGAATGTGGCTGCATTGACAGTTGCTGGGCAGTCTTCGCGCATGTCGGAAGCCGACGTAGCGGCCGCGTTGGTGGAGCTGCAGGCGCTGGGCTTGGTGCGGCAAGTGGAACGCACGCCCGAGCCCGCCGCGCAAGACAGCGTATCGGCCGAGATCGAACGCCGGTTGCTGGAAACGCTGGATTTTACGAGTCAGACCCATGAGCAGCAAAAGGCTGCCGCGGCTAAAGCGACTATCGCTCCAGCCGTGCCAGCTACGCCCGCCGCCCCGGCGATCGCAGCCCCAGCAGCCCCCGCTAAACCATCCGCGGCGTCTGTGCCGGCAGCGCCGGCAGCGCCGGCAAAAGCGGTTCCGCTCTCGGCACTGCCTGCGCCCGCCGCGGCGGATCATGAGGCACGCGCGCACGAAGCCCGCGCGGCGCGGATCAAGCTTGAAGCCGAGATACGGCAGAAGTTGACGGGCGCATTGCAACCCCGCATCGAAGAAGAGTTGCGTAATAAGCTGCGTCCCAAGTTGGAAGAAGAACTGCGTCCCAAGCTGATCGCCGCATTGCGGCCGGGTTTGGAGGCGGCAATCAAGACGGCCTTGGTCAAGGCGCTCACGCCGAAAATTGAACAGGAACTCAAGGCGCAGCTATCCAAGACGCTGGGGGCGCGGAAGGCCGCGGATGTGCAGGAAGCGGTGATGCCGCCGCCGCCCATGCTCGCCGTGTCCGCCATGCCGGCAATGGCGGTCGATAGTAATTCCGAGCGGATATTGGCGAGCCTGGGCACACCGGTGTTTAGCGTGGATAAAGCGGGCGTATGCGTCTACATGAGTCCCGCGTGGACGCAATTCTCCGGGCATGCTTCGGATGAAGTGATCGGCAAGCCGCTGGCCGATTATTTTGCAGAAAAAAACCGGCGTGCGATTTCAACGATGCTGGTGGGTATCGGCAATGGCACGGCGATGCGCTTTGAACAACAGGGCGCTCTCGTGCGCAAAGCCGACGATCCGCTCTGGGTCGAAATCAGTGCCGCGCCGTTGTATACGTCGAGCGGCGAGGCCAGCGGCGTGTGCGGCACGTTGCGTGATGCCGCGGAATCGCGGCGCATCGGCGAGCAGGCCGAAGCGGACGGGGTGCGACTGCTGCTGCTGGTTGATCACATGGAGGCAGGCGTCCTGCTCGAAGATGGCGACGGCAATCTGCAGCAGGTCAGTCCGGCGTTTTGCACCTTGTTTGCCATGGATGCCGCGCCCTATTCTCTAGAGGGCTTGCCGGTGAGCGAGATATTGGAGCAAATATCCCAGGGCTTCATCGATCCCGAAGGTTACTTGCGCCGCGTGGCCGACATGCGCGAGGCTGACGGGGATGTCAACGGCGAGTCGTTTATCCTGACGGATGGCCGCGTCATCGAGCAGGATTATCTCGGCGTTACCGCCGGCGAAGATACCGTGGGCAGAATCTGGCTGTTTCGCGAAGCGCGTCAGCGCATCGCGGGCGGGCGCTCATCGTGATAGTGACGATCGCACGGGCGGGATTCCAGGTGGGACGATGAGCGCGGATTCCTCAAGTTCAGTCCTGGGGGAATTGCCGGGCAAAGGCGTATCGCGAGGCGCGGTGCTGGTCGTCGATGACGACGTGGATCAGCAAGATTTGTTACAGGTTTTTTTGCGGGGCGCCGGATACGTTGTGCGTCTTGCGGGCAATGCCGAAGAGGCGCTTACGGCGATTGCCGCTAATATTCCGGATGTCGTCGTGCTCGACGTGCTGATGCCCGGCATCGATGGATTCGCGGCTTGCCGCAGCATCCGCGCCGACCCGAGGACGCTGGATTTACCGGTCGTGCTGGTGACCGCGCTGGATAGCCGCGAAGAGCGCGTCATGGGCATTCAGTGCGGCGCGGATGACTTTCTTTCCAAGCCGGTCAATCGCGAGGAACTGCTGGCGCGGGTGAACTCACTGGTCAGGCTCAATCGCGCGCGAAAAGCATTGGCGATGGAACGGCTGGACGCGGAGGCCGCCAAGGTGGAACATATGCGCGCCACCTTTGAGCGCTATGTGGCGCCCGCGCTGGTTGAGCGGATTTTGCGCAATCCCGATGGCGGCTCCGCGTTGATGGAGGCGCGGCGCGTGGAGAACGTTGTCGCCATGTTTGCGGATTTGCGCGGATTTACGCGCATGTGCGCGACGTTGAGTGTCGAGGCATCCGTCACTATACTTAACAGCTTTTTCACCGCGCTTGTGGATATTGCGAGAGCCTACGAAGGGACGACATTCGGCATGGCGGGCGATTCGTTATTGGTGGGGTTTAATGTGCCGGTGACGCAGGTGGACGCGCCCGATCGCGCCGTCTTGTTCGCCGCGGATATGATGATGCGCTTCAAGACGCTGGCCCGCGTCTGGAAGCGCGATTACGACGCGGATGTCGGCGTGGGTTTCGGCATCAACCGCGGCAGCGCCATCGTCGGCAACGTCGGTGCGCCCAGTCACATGGCCTATACCCTGATTGGTGACGCGGTGAACGTGGCCGCCCGGTTAACCCAAGTTGCCGGTAGCGGCGAAATACTGGTCAGCGTGGGGGCGGCGCAAGCCATGCCCGACCTGATGCAGGCGCTGAATGCCGAGAAAATGCCGCCCGTTGAACTCAAAGGCAAGGACGCACCCGTGCCATATTTTTGCATTAAAGATGGTCCCGAACTTGAGGTCGCTCTTGTGCGATGGAAAGCCGCTAACGTGATGCAGGTCGCCACATGAGCCCGCGCGTGCTGGTGATCGACGATTCCGAGGACTATCGGCTGCTGGTGGGTCAGTACATTTCAGTCGAGTGGCCCGACGCGGAAGTCACCGAATGGGATCCGGAAACGCAAGGCGATATTGACGACAACCATGACCTTGCGAAGTACGACGCGATACTGCTTGATTACGTAATGGGCAAGGCGGACGGACTCGAATGGCTTAAGCAATTGCGCCGCCGCACCGATTGCCCCCCCGTGATATTTCTCACCGGCGCCGGTAGCGAACAGGTCGCGGTTAAGGCGCTCAAGAGCGGCGCGTTCGATTATTTACGCAAGAATGATTTGTCCAAGGCGCGTCTTGTCGAAGCCATCCGTGCCGCGATGGATGAGACCAAGGCGGCCGCGATCACGATGAGCATGGCGCGCGTGGGGGCGCTGTCGGAATTAAGCGAGCCGCTCGCGGTGGCGCGAGTGTCCGCCACCGATGCGCCCGGCGCGCCGGTGATCGAAATCAACGGCTACCGGGTGATCCGCAAGATCGGCTCCGGCGGCATGTCCACCGTTTATCTGGCGGAACGCATCGAGGACAAGCAGCAGTTGGTGATGAAGATCATGGATTCAAAGTTGTGCGAGGACAACGAATTCCTGATGCGATTCATCCAGGAATACGGAATCATCTCAAAAATCGATAGCCCGCACATTGTCAAGATTTACGATCAGGGGTTTACCGACCGCCACGTGTATATCGCGATGGAGTACTTCGCCAAGGGCGATCTGCGGGCGCGCATCAAAAGCGGCATTACGCCGCAAGAGGCGCTGGACCTGCTGGGACAGGTGGCCGCGGCGTTGCAGGCCATACACGAGAACGGCATCGTGCATCGGGACCTCAAGCCTGAAAACATCATGTTTCGCGACGATGGCAGTCTCGCCATCGTGGATTTCGGCATTGCCAAATTGATGTCCGACGCCAACAGCCTGACGCAGACCGGGCACATTCTCGGTACGCCGTACTATTTGAGTCCCGAGCAGGCCAGGGGCGAGGCGCTCGACGGACGCTCCGATTTGTACAGCACGGGCATCATGTTTTTTGAAATGCTCGCCAGACGCAGGCCGTTCACCGCCACCACGCCGATTGCGATGGTAAGCAAGCACCTGAACGATCCGATACCGCGGTTGCCCGCGGGGCTGGAGCGCTACCAGGAATTGATCGACGTCCTGATGGCCAAAAGCGCGTCTGAGCGTTTTGCAAGCGCGCAGCATTTGCAGGAATACCTTGCCCACATGGGTAAGTCGTAAGCAAGCAGCCCTTGTACTGATTAAATTAACACGCTTGTAGCGGACGCCTTGTCATGACTGAGAAAATAATTGCTGAAGTAAGCAAAGACCTTGAGACGCTGATTCCGCGGTATCTTGACCGCCGCCACAAGGAAATCGAACTATTCCGCGCGCATCTGGTAGCCGGGGATTTTGAAGCGCTGCGTATCGGCGGGCACAGCCTGAAAGGCAGCGGCGGCGGCTACGGGTTCCCGGATCTCACGCGCATAGGCGGCGTGATCGAAGCTGCGTCAAAAACGTCTGACGTCGCAACCATTCAGGGGGCAATCGACGAATACGCCGATTACATGCAGCGCGTCGAGGTCAAGTTCGTTTGATTCGACGGCGGGCGACGCGCGCCACGCGAATTTCGTCAATCCAGCGCTTTACTTAAACCCCGCGCGATCAAAAATCTTTTGCGCTGCGGGTTGGTTCCTGCCCAGCGCGCTGACATTGAGCGTATCGGCCTTGAATGTCCCCATTTTTTCGAGCACGCGATTGTTAAGCGGCGCGCCGGCGACCGCCGGCCATTCATTGTTGCCGCTGGCGAAATAGGTTTGCGCGGCGTCGCTCGCGAGATATTCCATAAGGCGGATCGCCGCTTGTTTGTGCGGCGCGTGTTTAAGCACCCCCGCGCCGGAGATGTTCACGTGCGTGCCGAAGCTTTTCTGGTTGGGCCATGCCAGCGCTACCTTTTCCATTAACGCCTGATCATCGGCTTTAGCGGATGCCGCCAGGCGCGCGTAGTAGTAGGTATTGACCAGCGCCACCGCGCATTCGCCGGTCGCCACGCCCTTGATCTGGTCCGTGTCGCCGCCCTTGGGCGCACGCGCGAAGTTCGCCACTACCGCGCGCGCCCAGGCTTCGGCTTTCGCCTCGCCCCAGTGTTCGATCAACGCACTCATCAGCGACAGGTTATAGACGTGACTGCCGGAGCGGGAGCAGATTTTTCCTTTCAGCCGGGGATGCGCCAAATCTTCGTAGTTCTGCACATCGGCGGCGTTGACCGCGCCCTTGTTGTAAATGATGACGCGCGCGCGCGTGGAAAAACCGAACCATAAATTGTTGGCGGCGCGCAGGTGCGCGGGCAGCTTCGACAGCAGCACTTTGGATTCGAGCGGCTGAAACAGTCCCAGTTGTTCCGCACGCCACAAACGCCCGGCGTCGGTGGTAATCAGCACATCGGCGGGGCTGGCCGCGCTTTCGTTACGCAGGCGCTCGATCAACGGATCTTCACCGGCCTCAATGCGATTGATCTTGAGCCCGCTGGCTTTGGCGAAGTTGCTGTAGAGCGCTTCGTCGGTTTGATAATGGCGAGACGAATAGAGATTGAGGATGTTTTCTTGTGCATAGGCACCGGTGCTGATACCCGCAAGCGCCAAGGTTAATACCAGGGTCAGTGCTAAAAAATTATTTAAAAACATGATGTTATGCCTTTCGCGCAATGTTAAGTCCAGAAGTATAACAAGAATCATTCGCATTAACAATTCCTGTGCGGCCTATTGAGGCCTTGCTTCTGAAACGGCGCAACAAGATTACCAAGGAGGCGCGCGGCGTAAGCCAGCCGAGCGGCGGGCAGATTCGCTGGGCCGGGGGTGGTGCTTAAAGCGGCAGGCGGCGTGCGCCGTTGTAGCGCTTTTGCCAATAGCCGTCGTTGAAGTTGACGATTTCTACCGACTTGCCGCGGCTGGGCGAGTGGATAAAGCGGTTGTCGCCGATGTAGATGCCCACATGCGAGAACTGCGCGCGCATGGTATTAAAAAACACCAGGTCGCCCGGCTGGAGATCGTCTATCGCCACCGAAACGCCGTGACGCACCTGATCAAACGACGATCGCGGCAGCACCATACCAACGGCCTGACGGAACACAAACTGCACAAAGCCGCTGCAATCGAAGCCGGTTTCCGGCGTTGCACCACCCCAGCGGTAGGGGATGCCCATGAAGCCCATGGCGTTGAACACCAGATCATTCGCCTTGCTCAGAAGCGCATCGAAACGCGACTCAGCAACCGGCGCGAACTCTTGCGCGTGAGCGGGCGCTGGCGGAACCAGAGACGCCAAGAGAAGGCTGGCGGAAATTATGGCGGTATGTAATTTCATGCCGGAAGTTTAAATGCTAAGGCTTTGATTGTAAAAGTATTTATTCAACACAATTGCGGCAGGGAAATAGCTTTAATTCAATGAATTAAGGCGATCTTAAAGTAAAGTATTAACCGCCAAGCAGAGCGCCGGTAGAAATAAACCCTGCAACTTCAAGCACTTTCAGCGGTTGCGCCTTGGCGCGGCATCATGCGACCGAACTCGGAACTTATTTTATGTTGCAAGGCAGCAATTCGTGCTGATGGATATGCTCAACGAAATGCTGCGCTGTACTCGTCCGCGTCGAAGCCAATCAGGAGCTTCTTCCCGCTCTCCAGCACGGGCCGTTTAATGGCGCTGGGAAACTCGGTTGCCAATGCGGCGGCCGTGGCGTCGTTGATCCCCTGCCGACGCGCGGCCGGCAAATCGCGGAAGGTCTTGCCTTTGGTGTTAATTACACGCTCCCAGCCCGGCTGCTTGATCCAGGCACTGAGGCTGTCCGCCGGGACGCCTGATTTCCTGTAATCGTGAAAGACGTATTCGATGCCGTTGCCTTCGAGCCACGCGAAGGCTTTTTTCATCGTACTTCAGTTGCGGATGCCGTAGATAGTCACCATGGTTGCTCCCGTATTGAATGCGTCCGTTACGCATGCGCCTGTTACGCCAGCAGAAATTTCCGTAGCTCGCCGACTTGATCGGTTCGCATCAGCATCGGCGCGTGCCCGATGTGTTCAAATTCGACCAATTGCGCTTTAGGCCCGCGCCGTGTCATGGCGAGCGCGGTGTCCTTCAACAATAGGTCCGACGCCGCGCCGCGCAACAGCAGCGTCGGGCATCGTATGTAGTCGTAATGCTGCCAAAACTCAATGTCCGCCGCGGCAAGGTTCTGAAACGGCACAGCGATGCCTGGATCGTAATTGAAACCCCATTTGCCGTCCGCGTATTGCCGGCTGTTGTGGCGGGTGAGGTGTTCCCACTGCGGATCGGTGAGCGGCCCAAACGTGGCGGAGATGGTCCGCACGCACATTTCGAGCTCCTTGAACGAATCAAAGCGCGGGTCTTTGCCGAGGTAGGCGGCGATGCGCGCGATGGCTGCATGGGGTATCAGACCGCCGACATCATTCAACGCCAGCTTGCGGATCGGCGTGCCGGGCAGCGCCGCGAGCATCATGCCCAGCAGACCGCCCATCGAGGTGCCGATCCAGAATATCTCGCGGCAACCGTGGGCGGTGATGCGCGCGATCAGGGTCGTCAAATCGGCGATATATTGTGAATTGCTGTAATCCGTTTTGTCGGGCAGCCAGTCGCTTTTGCCGCGCCCCGCGATGTCAGGGCATATCACGCGAAAGTCTTTTTCAATGACGCGCGCCAGCACATCAAAATCGCGGCAATTGCGCGACAAACCATGCACGCAGATGACCACCCGCGGGTTATCGCGCGCACCCCACTCGGTGTAGTGCATCTTGTGCAGTCCGGTCGGATTCAGACATTGCACGGTATGGTTTTGCATCGGCATGGGGCAGTTGAGCGTTCGGTGTCTGGCGTTGAGAGTTGGGCGTTGGGCGCCGGGGTGGTGCGTAACGCCCGACTTTCACCGCTCGTTTGAATTCAGGATGAGCAGCTTACCGCAATATCCCTTGCCCAATCGGGAGGCGGCGCGGCGTAGGTTTCATGCTCCGGTTGCTCGTCGAACGGACGCTGCAGTAATGCCAGCAGCCGGTCGATCTCGGAGAAATCGCGCTGTTTTTCAGCCTTGTCGATAGCCACTTGCGCCAAGTGATTACGCAGCACGTATTTCGGATTAACGGCGTTCATGCGCGCCCGGCGCGCGCTGTCGTTGCTGCATTCAGCCGCCAGCCGCGCGCCGTAGCGCACGGCCCAGGCATCATAGGCGGGCCGGTTAATCATCACCTCGCGCGCGGCGTCGGGTCCGTTGCCGAGCGCGCGAAAAAAAATCGTATAGTCCGTGCCGTGTTCAGCGAGCAGCCCCAACACGTCACTGATCAGCGTGTCGTCACCTTCGATCGCCCGTGCAAACCCCAGCTTCGCGCGCATCAGCGTGGTGTAAGTTTCCAGGTACACGCCCTCGTAACGCGCCAGCGCAGCATTGCATTTTTCGGCGTCGATCAACGGCGTCAGCGCCTGCGCCAGTCGCGAGCAATTCCACAGGCCGATGTAGGGCTGATTGGCGTAGCCATAGCGGCCCTGGGTGTCCGAGTGGTTGCAGATGTGGCCCGGGTTGAACGCCTCCATGAAACCGAACGGGCCGTAATCGAGCGTGAGGCCGAGTATCGACATATTGTCGGTGTTCATAACCCCATGGCAAAACCCCACGGCCTGCCACTGCGCGATCAGCCGCGCGGTGCGTTCCACAACTTCGATGAGAAACGCTTCGTAGGCATCCGGCGCACCGGCCAGTTGCGGAAAATGTTCTTCGATCACGTGATCGGCAAGCAGCCGGAGGTAGTCGGGCTGCTGGCGCGCATAAAATATTTCAAAGGAGCCAAAGCGCACATGCGACGGCGCGAGCCGCAGCAACACGGCGGCGGTTTCCGGTGTTTCGCGGTACACGGGTTCATCGGCGCCCACGATGCCGAGCGCGCGGGTGGTAGGTATGCCCAGCGCGTGCATGGCTTCCGAACAAAGGTATTCACGGATCGTCGAGCGTAGCACCGCGCGCCCGTCGGCGTTGCGTGAAAACGGCGTCTCGCCCGCGCCCTTGAGTTGCAGCGTCCAGCGTTCGTGCTTTGCATTGACGATTTCGCCAAGCAGTATGGCGCGGCCGTCGCCAAGCTGCGGCACGAATGTGCCGAACTGATGGCCGGCATAAAGCATGGCCAGCGGCTCCGCGCCCGGCGGCAGCCGATTGCCCGCCAGCAGATCGAGAAAACGCTCGCTGCGCGCCTCGACCGGATCGAGATCAAGCAGCGCGGCAGCGGCGTCGCAGATACTGATCCGATACGGCGCGGCCAGCGGCGTGGGCTGCACTTTGCGATAAAACGCCGGCGGCAGCCGCGCAAAGCGATTGTCGAAACGGTCGGCAAAAATCAGAGGAGGGCGCTCAAGCACGGCTGTCGGCATAACGCGATTTTACACGATGCTAATATCAGGGATCGACACGATAACAACGAACGGGAGCGCGCTGTGGATAAGGCAATCTGGGCCCACTGGTACAACCTGACTGGCGACGACAAGCAAGGGTTTCTCGACTGGCTGCATGGCAAATACATGCCAAAGATACTGGCGAACCCCGGCGTGTTGTGGGCCGCGCACTATCAAGTGGATCGAAAGCCGGTCGCGCATCGCATCACGCGCACCGAGGACTCGGCGGTGGGCGCGGGCAACGACTATATTTTGCTGTTCGGCGGCGAAAGCACGCATGCGTTCGCGCGTGATGCGCTGTCGTTCGCGCGCGGCACGACCGATCGCTGGGGCGCGCAGTTATCGGACGAGGATCAGAAAATGCTTGCCCGGCGCACCGAGGTGCGCGTGAGCATCATGACCGAAGAGGCGCGCGTTCAGGGGCCCGAGTGCGGCAAGCGCGAAGGCTTGCGGATGCCCGCGCCGTGCATCCAGATGGGCAGCTTCAACGGCCCCACGCCCGAGATCGAAGAAGAGCTGCTCGCGTGGTATGCCGATTGGCGCATGGCCTCGATGGCGAAAATGCCAGGCTGCCTGGGCATGCGTAAGCTGGCCGGCGCCGTGGGCTGGAACAAACACGGCGTGATCTATGAGTTTTTGTCGCTGGAGGCGCGCCGCGCCGCCGTGGCGGCGGTGCCCGAGCTTTACCCGGAGATGGAAGCGTGGACCAATATCAGCGTGCCGAAACTCGTGCATGCATTTGGCTCGCCGCATGTGGCCGAGCGGATTTTTGTCGTGGAAAAATGAATCCGCCAATGGTTGAAAACGATTTCATCGCGGACTAGCGCAGCAATCCGCGACACCGTAGCCCGGAAGAAGCGCAGCGTATTCCGGGCTACGGGCTACCGGCTGAATAATTAAAAAATTATCAATAAAAACAAATCGTTGCAATCGATCGTCTACGGCATGAGCAGGCTCTTACGTTACCGCCACGTAGTCATCATCGCCCTGATGCTCGCGCTCGAACTTTAGAAAATCGTAGTAGCCGCATTGCGCGCCGTAGGGATACGTGCGGCACGGATGGGGGCGCGCTTCATACACCGTGCAGCGGCGCGCTTCGCGGTCGAAGAACACACACATCGAGGTGAAGTGTTCATCCTTGTGATGGCGCAGCACGACTTTGCCTTCATCGACTTTGGTATAGCGTTTCTCGGCGACTTCGGGGGTCACCTCAAGATGTTTGGCCAGGCGCTTGATATCGTGTTGCGACACTTCAATGTGCTCGTAGCTACAGCAATAGCCGGGGCACTTGCTGCAATCGTAGCGGTTCTTCATGAGGTTCCTTTTGTTGTTCAAGGGCGGATTATCCGCCGGATTACGCGTCTGATGCGCCGTTATTTCGCCCTGCGGCGCTATCCATCAGATAGGTGCCGAGCGCGGCCCACTCGCGTTCGCCGTAACCGGCCGCAATGGCGGCGCGGTGTTGCGTGCGTAAGAGCTCCGCCGTGGGCATGGGCACACCAAGGTCGGCGGCGGTTTGTAACGCGAGCTCGACATCTTTCAGGCCGAGTGTCAGCGGGAAAGTCGGATCGACAGGGTTGTTCAGCATCATTGCGCCATAGTTTTTATACGCAGGCGAGTTCATCGCTGTGCTGGTGATGATGTCAAAAAACATCTGCGGATCAACGCCTGCTTTCTCAACCAGTGCAAACGCTTCACCGAGACTTTCGATAATCGTCGCCAGCAGAAAATTGCGCGCGACTTTTACCGCGTTGGCTTTGGGCGCTTCGGCGGCCACGTTAAACCAGCGCCGCCCCAGCACCTTGAACAACGGCTCGCAGCGCGCTATCGCCGACGGCGCACCTGCGGCGATCACGTCGAGCTCGCCGCGCGCGGCAAACTCCGGGCGACCGAACACCGGCGCAGACACGTATTGCGTGCCGTGCCCGCGATGCAGCGCATCAAGCCGCTGCCCCAGGCGCAGGCTAACCGACGCCATGTTCAAATGGATTGCCGTCGCGGGCAGCTTTTGCACGAGGCCGCTGGTGATCCACACCGCTTCGACGGACGCATCATCGGCGAGCATGGTGATGACCACATCCGCTGCCAGCGTTTCGTCGGGCGAGCGCGCGACCACGGCGCCCCGCGCGGCAAAGGCATCTGTCGCCGCGCGCGTGCGGTTCCACACCA
>JANPOH010000114.1:0-2405 GCA_031427895.1 Betaproteobacteria bacterium | reverse complement strand
GCCTTGAACGAGGGTGCCGCCTTGGCCGGCGGCATCAGGGATGCGGTGGCCATGGTTGGGCTTTTGTCCCAGATCTGCACTTCATACGCCGCCTTGGTGTTGACGACTTTCTGATTCATCACGCGTATGTAAATACCGCTGTTGGCATCCTCGTCGGACCAAAACTCGGTATATATCTCGAAATCCGTATAGGAAGCCTTCGACAGCAGGATGCCGGCTTCCTTGCTGTCGCCGTTCTTGCGGTCGGCCTGAATCGCGCCGTGCATGGCCAGCCAGTTCGCGTCACCCAGGCGCGTGAAATTCTCCAGGCCCTTGTCGCCATCGATCAGCGTCGTCCACGGCGCCGAACCATACGGAACCGGGCCCATCGGATACTGGCGGAACGGCTCGGGGGCATTACTGGCGCAACCCAACAAAGTGAGTGCAACCAACATCAGTCCGGTGACGCCAGCAAAAAATCGCTTCATGATGACCTCCCCTTTGATAGACGACGACAACCGCACGGTGATATGCAAAGACGAGGCAAAAAGCGGCCCGCCGCACATTGTTGATATTTTCGTCCAGCATAGACCGCGCCCCCCTCGAACGTCAATACTCGGTCAAACAAATCGCGATGGCTGCTGGTATCAAGGCGCAGTAACGCGGCGCCGATGACCATTTACAACCGTTAAAATTGCAGGCGCGCGACGATAACCTCCCGAACCTCTTTCCCAACGAGAACACACACGCCATGACACCCAACACCGCCACGGACTACGACTACATCATCGTCGGCGCAGGCTCGGCCGGCTGCGTGCTGGCTAATCGCCTGAGCGCTTCCGGCGAACACCGCGTGTTGCTGCTTGAGGCCGGCGAAGACGACCGCTGGATGTGGATCAAAATTCCAGCGGGCATCGCGCACATCCTCACCGGCGAGCGCGCGATCTGGCGTTTTCAGACGGAGCCGGATGAAAAGGTCGGCGGACGCAGTATTTTCTGGCCGCGCGGGCGCGCGCTGGGCGGCTCCAGCGCGGTGAACGGCATGATCTGGGGTGCGCGGCGATCCGCTGGAGCTTGACCACTGGGAGCAACTCGGCAATCCGGGCTGGGGCAGCGGCGACATCCTGCCGTATTTGAAACGCATGGAAAGTTTCGCGCAGGGAGACCCGGCTTACCGCGGCCACGACGGGCCGATGCACATCACGCGCTATGTAGACCGCGACCCGCTGTCGCAAGGTTTTATCGCGGGCGCGCAACAAGCGGGCGTGCCGGTGGTCGAAGACTACAACGGGCCGCGCTTCGAGGGCGTGAGCTATCTGCAATACAACACGCGGGGCGGTTGGCGGCGCCACACCGGCGACAACTATTTGCGCCCGGCGATGCGTCGCCCCAATCTGACCGTACAAACCGGCGCGCTGACGCAGCGCGTGCTGCTCGAAGGCCGCCGCGCCGCGGGGTTGGTCTATCGCAAGGGCGGCGAGGACATCACCGTGCGCGCGCGGCGCGAGGTGTTGTTGTGCGCGGGCAGCGTGCAGTCGCCGCAACTGCTGGAGCTGTCAGGCATCGGCAATGCAGACGTGCTCAAGCGCGCGGGCGTCGCGGTGGCGCATCACCTGCCCGGCGTCGGCGAGAACCTGCGCGACCATTTGCACGTGCGGCTCGGCTTTGAAACCCAACTTAACATCACGCTCAACACCATACTGCGTAATCCGCTGCTCCAGGCGAAGATGGGCGCGCGCTGGTTGTTTTTGGGGCGTGGGTTGATGAGCACCTCGTCGGCCACCTCAATGGCGATCGCGCGCAGCAGCCCCGATCTGCCGCGGCCCGATATCAAAATGCAATTACACCAGTTGTCGATGGCGAGCAGCCATTACGGTGGTCGCGAGGGCGCGCGCTCGCTCGCCGAGCGCATGGGGCTGGACCCGTACCCGGGGTTCTCCATCGGCTGCTATGTGCTGCGCCCGGAGTCGCAAGGCAGCGTGCATATCCGCGGCCCGCGGGCAGACGACCCGCCGCAAATTCACGCCAACTATCTTTCAGCCGAGCACGACGTGCGTACCATCGTGGCGGCGCTGCGCATGATCCGCAAGGTCGCCGCGCAGCCGGGGCTCGCGCAACACATCGTGCGCGAAACGCGGCCGGGGCCGGATGCAAAAGACGACGACGCGCTGCTCGATCACGCCCGCGCCACGGGGCAGACCTCCTACCACCCCATCGGCACCTGCCGCATGGGCCACGACCCGCGCGCGGTGGTCGATGCGAAGCTCAAGGTGCATGGCATCGACGGGCTGCGCGTGTGCGACGCATCGATCATGCCGACGATGGTGGCCTCGAACACCAACGCGCCGTCGATCATGATCGGCGAAAAGGCGTCCGATCTGGTGCTGGCGGATGCGGCAACCCGTTGAACGGGTATGATAGACAAC
>JANPOH010000113.1:0-1776 GCA_031427895.1 Betaproteobacteria bacterium | reverse complement strand
GGCACCGAACGACACCTTCGGCGCGGACGTGATAAAAAGCGTGGTGTCGATTTGAATTGCAAAATGCAGTTCCGGGCGATTTCCGGGGGTATTTTCCTCGGAGCCTCCCATGAACACTGGCAAGACGCTGTTCTCGCAACTGATGGATTTTCTGCCGTGGAGCACATTTGCCCGGATCGTGACTCGGCATGGCGGCGACCATTACGTCAAATCGCTGAACTGCACCGATCAATTTCGCGCAATGGCGTTTGCCCAATTGACCTACCGCGAAAGTCTGCGCGATATCGAGGTCTGCCTCTCGGCGCAAGCCACCAAGCGCTATCACATGGGGTTTCGGCACGATATCAAACGCTCGACGCTGGCCGATGCCAACGAAACCCGGGATTGGCGTATTTACGCCGAGTTCGCCCAGCGCTTGATAACGCAAGCGCGCACGCTGTATGCGCGCGACAGCTTTGGCATCGAATTGGAGAACACCAGCTACGCGCTGGATTCGACCACTATCGATCTGTGTCTGTCGTTGTTTCCCTGGGCTTTGTTTCGCACCACCAAGTCGGCGGTGAAGATGCATACCTTGCTCGACTTGCGCGGCAACATCCCCAGCTTCATTCACATCTCGGACGGCAAACTGGGCGATGTGAACGTTCTCGATGTGCTGGCGCTGGAACCTGGGGCGATCTACGTCACGGATCGAGGCTATCTGGACTTCGCGCGGCTCAACCAGATGCATCGGACACGCGCCTTCTTTGTTACCCGCGCCAAATCGAACACGAAACTTCGCCGTGTTTATTCGGCCCCAGTCGATCACAGCAGTGGCCTCATCTGCGATCAGAGCGTGGCGCTGACGGGCACCACCAGTTGCAAGGATTATCCGGAATATCTGCGCCGCATCCGATTCAAGGATCCCGAAACAGGCAAAACGCTGGTGTTCCTTACCAACAACTTCACGTTGTCGGCCATCACCATCTGCGCGCTCTACAAGCGTCGCTGGCAGGTGGAATTGTTGGTTCGTCAGCAGAATCTGTGGGTGATTTTCACCAATTTTAGGAAATTGGGTGTTCACGCTGGTTGAATAATTTGACAAGCGAAGTTATCCACGGGCGCGCGTGCGGCTTTCTACATAGAGCCAGAGCGCGCGCGCCGGTGGGTAACTTCGCGGTGGTCATTGTATCCAATGCGTTTTCAAGCGGTATTATCTAAGAGTTAAACAGCAAGGCCAGAGTGACCATCAGAACAACCTGTAGCTTTCGGGCATTTAAAAGCGCGAAAACTTTCAATGAATCAATTACTTAAGAAGTTGCGCGAGCCAAAACTCACCCGCAGTTTCTGCTGACGAACCGAAATTCCAATAGCCGCTCTACGTGATTTTTTGTCAAAATTCGATACGTATCGGCGTCACCTTTTCTTGACTCAGCGTGGACTGACTCTGAGGTTTCCCCGCATTAGTCCTTGTACAATCAATGAGTTACGTGTAGTGTGCGAGTAAAAACAGTGCATTCATGGCACTGGATGCCACGCTTTTCGTTATTGAAACGAAACCGTGAGACATGCCATGCAAGCAGAGGCGATCTTAGCGCGAGTGTTGGCGCCGTGTTTGATTTCCCTGCACGCCAAGCGAGCGGCGGCGTTGCTGCGGGCCACGGCAGGACTGCTTCACGGTGGCATCACCAGCCTGTCAGCCATCGCGCTGCGTCTTGGTGGCGGCCTGTCCGCCCAACGATACGCATGAGCTCTTGCAACTCATTATACCCGATGCCGATGGATTCGCGGTATGCC
>JANPOH010000112.1:0-2209 GCA_031427895.1 Betaproteobacteria bacterium | reverse complement strand
TCCGCGGTTAATGGGCTTGCGCTTGAACCTTAAGGATCAATCCGGCTGATACCCGGACAGCTTCACCGCCAGCGCGAATTTTTCCAGATACGAATTCAGGCGCACGGTGGCGTCCGCGGCGCTCGAACCGTTGGCGACCAGCCCTGCGGTCGATAAGCGATTACGCACATCCGGCTGTTTGACGATCTGGCTTAATTCAACGCTCAGAAATTCAGCGACCGGTTTGGGTGTGCTCGCCGGCACCGCCGCCGCCACCCAGCCCGCCACATCAAAACCCTTGAAGCCCGACTCGGCCACCGTCGGCACGTCGGGCGTATCCGCGAGGCGCGCCGCGCCCGTGACCGCCAGCATTTTGAGCTTGCCGGAATTCACCAGCGGGCGCGTGCCCGCGACCGAATCCCACAGCACCTGCACGCGGCCATTGACCACGTCGGGGTGCGCGGCGGGGCCGCCCTTGTACGGCACGTGCAACACATCGATGCCCGCGCTGTTGGTAAGTAACGCAATGCCCAGATGCGCCAGCGTGCCCGCGCCGTACGAAGCGAAGCTCACTTTGCCCGGCTGTTTTTTGGCGAGCGTCACCAAGTCCGCCACCGAGCGCCCGGAAAACCCCGCGCCCGCCACGATGCACTGCGGGATTTCCGCAAGAATGGTACGCAACGACAACTCCTTGCGCGGATCGTAGCCAAGGTTCAGCCGCGTGTTCGGCGCCACCGCGAGCTCGGTGCTGGCGGCAATGGCAATGGAGTAACCATCGGGATTCGCCTTGGCGACATACAACGCGCCCAAGGTCGCGCCCGCGCCGGGGCGGTTCACGATCACCACCGGTTGGCCGGTGCGCTCACGCAGTTTGTCGCCGACCACCCGCGCCGCGAGGTCGGTGCCGCTGCCCGCCGGAAAGCTGACGAGAAACTGTATCGGTTTTGACGGGAAATTTTGTGCGGCGGTCGTTACCACACAACCCATCGACAGCACGCCCGCCATCATCGGCAAGCATTGCAACTTAATTCGAGTTTGCATGCTTTCTCCAGAATTTGAGCGCATCAATCATTGGCCACGATATACCCGCGGCTCATTCGCAATGCGTCCACATGCACAGCACCTTGACGGTTCGTTCAACCTGATAGACCTGATAAACCAGACGATGCTGAATATTGATGCGGCGCGAATACGCGGCCGCCAGATCGCCAACCAGTTTTTCGTAAGGTGGTGGATTTTGAAAAGGATTTTTCGCGAGTATGTCGAGCAGCCGTTCGGCCTTGGGCCGGAGATTCGCGGATGCAATTTTCCGGGCGTCTTTCTGCGCATGCCGCGTGTAAACAACCGTCCAACTCACCAGCCGGGCTTCTTCGATGATTTGGACAGCGGCTCGGCCATGCCCTTGCGTATGGATTCACGCATACCCGGTATCGACACCAGATAAAGCGTCACCTGAATGCTGCGCCAATCCTCCTCCGACACCAGTACGGCATTGCAGCGCTTGCCGGTGATCTGAATCGGCTCGTGCGACTCTGCGGCTTCATCCAGCAGTTGATAAAGCTTCGAGCGAGCTTGGGTCACGGGTATGGAAGTCATGTTCTGAGCGTACGTAAACACGTGCGCTTTGTCAATGGCTTGGCTTTCGGCCATGGATTACGCAGGATGCCGGCGAGCGAAGCGGACCGCATCCTGCGCAGGCTGCGCTACTGAATTTTCCGCCCGCGATCAGTAACGCTTTCGAGAAAGTTAGTGATTTCCCGATTTTGCACGTCATTTTCCGGGGCGCTGACGCCGGCGCCCGACAGGTGGCCCATGGGTTTCTGGGCGTTAATACTGACGTAGCGTACGTCGCCGATGTGTTTCGCCACTTCCATTGCTTCGAACTCCGGATTCAGCAGATCAATGGTGCCGGCCAGAATGAGCGTCTTGGCTTTGATCGACTTCAGCGCACGCTGATAGTCGCCGTTGAATCCCGGCGTGGTGCCGAGGTCGTGCTGGTCGTAAGCCCAACTTTGGTAAACCCAATCCGCGGGATCAACGCGCCGCCAGCCGGCATCCTGAGTCTTCTTGAGAAAGGCAATCGCATCCTGGCTCTTCGGCATCAGAGATTCCTGATATGCCGGTGTGCGCACGATAACGCCGGATATCCAGCCCGACCACAGGCGCATGCCTTGTTCCGGCGGCTCGTTGGCCGCGTAATTGCCGTTGTTCCAGCGCGGGTCACTCATGA
>JANPOH010000111.1:0-7614 GCA_031427895.1 Betaproteobacteria bacterium | reverse complement strand
AGAAGAACAAACCCCGCTTCGAGGCGGGGTTTGGGGGCACAACACGTTACGGCGCCGCCTTATCGCGAGCTGCCGCGCGTCGGCGCCTTTCGATAGACCCGTCGAGAATCACCATGCTGCGGCGTTCGGCGCGAATCAAACCCTTGTTTTGCAGCTCTTTCATAACGCGACTGACCATTTCGCGCGACGCGCCGATGGTGCGCGCGATTTCCTGCTTGGGCGGCACCCGCTGCACAACGAGCCTGCCGTCCACCTCTTGCGCCTGCTCCATCAACAGCCGCACCACGCGGCCGGATACATCAATCAGTGCAAGGCTTTCGATCTTGCGATCCGCTTCGCGCAGCCGCTTGACCAGATGACGAATCACCAGCATCGCGACTTCGGCGTTTTCTTTCAGGCAATTGAGAAACCCCGCCTTCGACAGGCGCAGCAACTCGCACGGCTCCAGCGTGGACACGCTGGCCGAGCGCGGCGAATCGTCGAGTATGCCCATCTCGCCGAAAAAATCGTGCGGCCCCATTGTGCTCAGAATCACCTCGCGCCCCTGATCGTCGGGGATGAGCACTTTGACCTTGCCGGACAAGATCACATACAGCGCATCGGTTTCGTCTCCCGCCTGCATCACAAACACGTGGCGCGGGTAGCTGCGGTGCTGCACGTAGCTCAACAAAGTGACAAGCTGCTGCCCGGTAAACGCCGAAAACAGCGGCACCGATCGCAGCACGGCGGGATTAAGCTTGAATTGTATGGCCATGGTGTTTTATTTCACCTTATGATTGCTCTGGATATTCTGGATATTCTGGATATATCGGCTTTTACGGCCCCCTTACTCCGCTTGCCAGTCTGCCAGAACCACGGCGGATCGTCACGCTACCCGATAGGCACGACAGGCACGATAGACGCTATCGCCGCCGGCACGTGGCTCGACACCCGCTCCGGCAACCTGCTACATTCGCGGTTTTCCTCAAAGCAGACTGATATCATGACTGAAACCACCCGCCACTGTCGCCTGTTGATCCTCGGCTCCGGCCCCGCCGGCTACGCCGCCGCCGTCTACGCTGCCCGCGCCAACCTCAATCCCGTGCTGATTACCGGCATGGCGCAGGGCGGCCAATTGATGACCACCACCGACGTCGATAATTGGCCCGCCGACGTGGACGGCGTGCAAGGCCCGGAGTTGATGGCGCGCTTCTTAAAACACGCCGAACGCTTCAAAACCGAAATCGTATTCGATCAGATCCACACCGCAAAACTCAAACAGTCGCCAATCACTCTGATTGGCGACAACGCCACCTACACCTGCGACGCACTGATTATCGCCACCGGCGCCTCGGCCATGTACCTGGGCCTGCCGTCGGAAGAAAAATTCATGGGCAAAGGCGTGTCCGGCTGCGCCACCTGCGACGGTTTTTTTTACAAGGGCCAGGACGTCTCGGTGATCGGAGGCGGCAACACTGCGGTGGAAGAAGCGCTGTATCTCACCAATATCGCCAGCCACGTCACCGTGGTACACCGCCGCGACAAGTTCCGCGCCGAAGCCATCCTGGTGACCAAGCTGAAGGAACGCGTGGCGGCGGGCAAGGCGACGATCCTGTGGGATCACGCACTGGATGAAGTGCTGGGTGACAACAGCGGCGTCACCGGCATGCGCGTTAAAAACGTCAAAACCGGCGCAACCACCGAGAAAAAACTTCAGGGCGTGTTCATCGCCATCGGCCACACGCCCAACCCCGATATCTTCGCCGGCGAGCTCGACATGAAAAACGGCTACATCACCACCAAGGCCGGCCTCGAAGGCAACGCCACCGCCACCAGCGTGCAAGGCGTGTTCGCGGCAGGCGACGTGCAGGATCACGTCTACCGTCAAGCCGTAACCAGCGCGGGCACGGGTTGCAGGGCGGCGCTGGACGCGCAGAAGTATCTTGAAGACAAAGGGTTGATTTAGCACCCTTCACCGCAAAGGTGCAAAGACGCAAAGAAGACCTTACGGGTGAGATTTTCTTTGCAGCGGTTCTTTGCGTCTTTGCACCTTTGCGGCGCTGTTGAATTTGAATTTAAGCAGGATACGCGGAGTACCAGGACATGCCGCATAAACAGCCGCCAGGAGATCACGCGAAAGCGCTGCGCGACTTATTGCCCGATGTCACGCCCCTGCCGCCGCTCAATCGCGCGCAAGCGCCGGCGTCACGCCCGCGCCCTGTCCCCGCGCAGCGTCTGCGCGACGAACGTGACGTTCTGCACGAGAGCCTCAGCGATCAGGATGCCTGGGACGCGGGCTTCGAAGCTGGCGATGAACTGAATTTTCTGCGCGCGGGGCTGGCAACAAACACGCTGCGAAAACTGCGGCGCGGCCACTGGCGCATACAAAGCGAAATCGATCTGCACGGCATGACCGTGGCCGAAGCCCGCCCGGCGCTGGTGGAATTTCTCAATGAATGCCTGCGCGACGGGCTGCGCTGCGTGCGCATCATTCACGGCAAGGGCCTCGGCTCGAAAGACAAGCTACCCGTACTCAAGCGCAAAGTCGCAAGCTGGCTGATGCAGCGCGACGAAATACTGGCGTTTTGTCAGGCGCGCCGCACGGAGGGCGGGGGAGGCGCGGCGGTGGTATTACTCAAAGGCGGAAGGATGAAGGATGAAGGATGAAGACCACCGCTGTCGTGGTTGTTTTCATCCTTCCGCCTTCCGCCTTCCGCCTTCATCCTTAGTGAGTTACCGCCGTCATCCTTGCATGTCAGATCGCCGCCTCGTCGGTCTCGCCCGTGCGTATCCGCAGCACCTGTTCCACGCTGGAAACAAAGATTTTGCCGTCGCCGATTTTGCCGGTGCGCGCGGCCTTGACGATGGCGTCTATCGCCTGATCGAGCAGCTTGTCGGGCACTACGACTTCTACTTTTACTTTCGGCAGAAAATCCACCACGTATTCCGCGCCGCGATACAGCTCGGTGTGCCCTTTCTGCCGGCCAAAGCCCTTGACCTCGGTGACGGTTAAGCCGCTGACGCCGATCTCCGACAGCCCTTCGCGCACTTCGTCGAGTTTGAACGGCTTGAATATGGCTTCAATTTTTTTCATGGGAACTCCTTGATCGACACGATACCGTAAAGAATAGCACAGCCGGTCAGCTCACATCGTCAATCAAACGGCGGGCGGAAACGATTGGTAATCGGGTAGCGCCAGTCCTTGCCGAAGCCGCGCGCGGTGATGCGTATGCCCACCGGCGACTGGCGGCGCTTGTATTCGGAAATACGGATCAGCTTCACCACGCGGTCTACATCGGCGCGCGGGTAACCCGCCGCGATGATGTCGCGCGGGCTTTGGTCGTTTTCGACATAGGCTTCCATGATGGCATCCAGCACCTCGTACGGCGGCAGGCTGTCCTGGTCTTTCTGGTCGGGCCGCAACTCGGCCGACGGCGGACGGTCGATCACCCGTTGCGGAATCACCGGTGAAATCGTGTTGCGATAGTTCGACAGCCGGTAGACCAGCAATTTATTGATGTCTTTTAACACCGCGAAGCCGCCCGCCATGTCGCCGTACAGGGTGGCGTAGCCGGTACCCATTTCGCTTTTGTTGCCGGTGGTCAGCACGATCGCGCCGGTTTTATTGGACATCGCCATCAGCAGCACGCCGCGGATGCGCGATTGCAGATTTTCCTCGGTGGTGTCTTCCTTCAAGCCCTTGAACTCGCCGGCCAGCGTTTGCTGGAACACATCGAACAGCGGCTTGATGGCGATTTCGACGTAGCGCACCTTCAACGCCTCGGCTTCGGCGCACGCGTCCTCGCGGCTCATGCCGGCGGTGTACTGCGAGGGCATCATCACCGCCTTCACGCGATCGGGCCCCAGTGCATCCACCGCCACCGCCAGCGTCAGCGCGGAATCAATGCCGCCCGACAAGCCCAGCAACACGCCGGGGAAGCCGTTCTTGTTGACATAATCACGCACGCCCAGCACCAGCGCCCGGTAGACCTCGGCCTCGACGCTCGGCGCCGGCACGATTTCGCCGGTTAGCGGAACACCGCCCTCGATCTCGACAAAACCCAGCACCTCCTCGAACGCGGCGAACTGATGCGTGAGCCTGCCCTTGGCATCCATCGCAAACGACGCGCCATCGAACACCAGTTCATCCTGCCCGCCCACCTGATTGGCGTACACCACGGGGATGCCGGTATCCGCCGCGCGCTCGCGCACCACCTCATAGCGCGACTGCTGCTTGCTCAGGTGATACGGCGATGCGTTGAGCACCAGCAGCAATTGCGCGCCCGCCTGCTTCGCCGCCACCGCGGCGGGTTCCTCCCACACATCGGCGCAAATGTTCACGCCCAGGCGCAGACCTTGATGCTCGAACACGCACGGCTCGACGCCCGATTCGAAATAGCGCTCTTCGTCGAACACGTTGTAGTTGGGCAGCTTGCGCTTGAGATAGGTGGTGAGGATTTTTCCGTCACGAATGATCGACGCGGCGTTGTAACGCTTGCCCTCGTGACGATGCGGGTGCCCGATCACCAGCGTGAGCCATTCGTCTCACGCGCCAGCGTCGCCACCGCGGCATCACAGGCGTCGTAAAAATCGTCCCGCAGCAAGAGGTCTTCGGGCGGATAGCCGCTGATCGCCAGCTCCGTGGTCAACAGCAAAGAAGCGCCGCCCTGCCGGGCGCGCGCGGCGGCAGCGGCGATTTTGGCGGTGTTGCCGTCGATATCGCCGACGGTGACGTTGATCTGTGCAATCGCAATTTTCATGGCGCTAATATATCATCGGCGGAGAAACTTTTCGCTCGCGCACTCATCTTGACTTCAAGCATTACTTCCCGCCAAAAACAATTGCGATTCCGCCGGAATCACGCATGAGCATCAGGATCGTCTCCACGCTCGATGACATCGATCCCGCGCAGTGGAACCGCCTCGCCGGCGGCAATCCGTTTCTGCGGCACGAATTTCTGCACGCACTGCACGAGACCGGCTGCGCCTGCGAACAAACCGGCTGGGCGCCGCGTTATCTCGTCGCCACCGAGAAAAACCAGCTCACCGGCGCGATGCCGCTCTACGTCAAATCGCACTCGCGCGGCGAATACGTGTTCGACTGGGCATGGGCCGATGCCTATCAGCGCCACGGGCTCGATTACTACCCCAAGTTGCTGTCGGCGATCCCCTTCACCCCGGTCACCGGGCCGCGCATACTGGCCGCGTGCGATAGCGTCGCGGCGGACATCGCCGCGCATGTGATGGAGGTCGCGCGCGACAGCAATGTCTCGTCGCTGCACTGCCTGTTCCCGCCGTCCGGCCAGGCGGGGCTGCTGGCCGGCAAGGGCATGATGCTGCGCCACGGCGTGCAGTTTCACTGGGTCAATCCCGGTCCGGGCGTCGCGGATTTCGACCAATACCTCGCGCTGATGAATCACACCAAGCGCAAAAAAATCAAGCAGGAACGCCGCCGCGTGCGCGAGGCCGGCATCACCTTTCGCTGGCTCGAAGGCGCGGCCATCACCGCGAACGACTGGGCGTTTTTCGCGCGCTGCTACACCCGCACCTACCGCGAGCACCGCAACACGCCCTACCTCAATGTGGATTTTTTTCAGCGCATCGGCGACACCATGCCGGAGAATCTGCTGCTGATTATCGCCGAGCGCGACGGCAATCCCATCGCGGCATCGTTTAACGTGCGCGGCGCGAATCATTTGTACGGGCGCTACTGGGGCGCCATCGAGCACCATCCGATGCTGCATTTCGAGACCTGCTACTACCAGGTGATCGAATACTGCATCGCGCGCGGCATCGCGGTGTTTGAAGGCGGCGCGCAGGGCGAGCACAAAATGGCGCGCGGTTTGCTGCCGGTGCAGACCACCTCCGCGCACTGGCTGGCGCAGCCGCAATTCGCAACAGCAGTCGAAAATTTTCTCGCGCGCGAAACCCGGGGCGTCGAACGTTATATCGATGAACTGCGCGAGCACACGCCGTTCAGCCGCCCGCCCGATACATCATAAAATATCATTTAAAAACAAATAGTTACATAACAACTATCCATCGGTGCGGCAAGCGGTATAGTAGCGCTCATCGCCACCGCACCGTCCTCGCGAGTACGTTCATGAAATTTTGCAGCAACTGCGGCGCCCCTGTCGCACATAAAATCCCGCCCGGCGATTCACTGCCGCGCTACGTATGCGACGCATGCAACATCATTCACTACCAGAATCCGCGCATGGTGGTGGGCTGCATCCCGGAATGGGAAGACAAAATTCTGCTGTGCCGCCGCGCCATCGAACCGCGCCACGGCCTGTGGACCGTGCCCGCCGGCTATATGGAAAACGGCGAAACGCTCGCTGCCGGCGCCGCGCGTGAAACGCTCGAAGAGGCCTGCGCGCGCGTGGACATCGGCCCGCTCTACGCTGTTTACAATATTCCGCACGTGAATCAGGTCTATCTTTTGTTTCGCGCCAAAATGCTCGATCTCGACTTCAAGCCCGGAGACGAAACGCTGGAAACACGGCTGGTATCCGAGGCCGAGGTGCCGTGGGATCAGATCGCCTTCGCCACCGTACGCAATACCCTCACGCACTACTTCGCCGATCGCGCGCGCGGGCATTTTGGTTTTCACATGGGCACGATAGAACGGCCGCCCGTGCGGTTGTGAGCGCCGGGATCCAAGCCTGGAGAGCAACCCGCCGCGCGCTACGCGGCGCGTCCTGCCACGGGCTACGCTGCGCGTCCTGCCACGAGCTACGCTGCGCGTAGCGCATCCACGATATTCAGCCGCGCGGCGCGAAACGCGGGCAGGAATCCGCCGATAAAACCCATCGCCATCGCGAACAGCAGGGTTTTCGCGGCGATGCCTCCGGTCAAAATAAAGCGGAACGACAAATCGGCGAAGGTCTGAAAGTTAATCGTCGAAAACGACGCCAACTGCATCAGCGAGGCCAGCGACAAGCCCGCCACGCCGCCCACCGCGCCGAGCAGCAACGCTTCGGCCAGGAACGCCCACAGCACCGCGCCTTGGCGAAAACCCAGCGCGCGCAGGGTGCCGATCTCGCCCACGCGGCTGGCCACCGACGCATACATGGTTATCATTGCGCCGATCATCGCGCCGATGGAAAAAATCACCGACAGCGTCAACCCCAGCACATTGATGAAGGTGGATAGCGCTTTCGACTGGTCGCTGTAAAAAATCTGCTCGCGTTTCATTTCCTGCGCGAGGCGCGGATCTTCTCCCATCGCTGCGCGAAAATTGTCGAATTGGCCGCCATCCGCCAGCCGCGCCACCATCGACGAATAGGCATTGCGCCGGAACGCCTGCATCAATTGCTCGACATCGCCCCACACCTCTGAATCAAAGCCGCTGCCGCCTGCGTCGAACACGCCCACCACCGTCCATTCGCGCTGCGCG
Organism: Betaproteobacteria bacterium; assembly: GCA_031427895.1. GTDB lineage: Bacteria > Pseudomonadota > Gammaproteobacteria > Burkholderiales > SG8-41 > UBA5216. The sequence goes on along the minus strand of JANPOH010000111.1, from coordinate 237 downwards.
AACGAAAGGTGCTGGCCGATGCCGGTGTTGGCGAAACGCGCGGCGATGCCGGCGCCGACGATGATCTCCGACGTGCCGGGCCGGAACAAGCGCCCCTCGCGGATTTTCACCTGCGGCCGCAGCACAAAGCCCATCGCCGATGCGCCGCGTATCACCACGTTGGAGGGCTTGCTGTCGCCGGCGCGCAGCAACGATATCAGCACCACGGCCTCTTTCGACACCATGCGCCGCCCCTGC
>JANPOH010000110.1:0-2998 GCA_031427895.1 Betaproteobacteria bacterium | reverse complement strand
ACGCAATACCGCTCCGCGTTCACCGGCTATCAACCATTTCGTGAACAAAAGCTCGCGCCGTGGCGCGAGTTGAATGACGACGTACACAAGGCGGGCGGCCATATCGGCATCATGGGCGGCGCAGCAGGCACGCGCGCAGCGCCGCCCGCCCATCCGCCGGAGCACAAAAAATGATTTATAAACAAATACTTGCAGTGACGGCCCTGATCTTTGTCGCGGGCTGCACCACGTTCTCCAAAGACGGTGGTCTCAACGCGGTAAACGACCTCACGCGCACCCGCATTCAGCAGGAAGCCTCCTGGCAGCGCAGCGACGCAGACACCCAGGCCGCGCAAAGCGCCACGCGCGGGCTGCTCGCCAAACCACTGGGCATCGACGACGCGGTGAAAGTCGCGCTGCTCAACAATCGCGGCTTGCAGGCGACCTACGCCGATCTCGGCATCGCCGAGGCGGATGTGGTGCAGGCCGGGCGGCTGCGCAATCCAGGGTTTTCGTTTACGCGACTGCGCCGCGCCGATGAAATTGAAATCGAACGCTCATTTTTGTTCGACGTGCTGGGGCTTATCACCATGCCGCTGCGTACCGAACTGGAGCGGCGCCGCTTCGCGCTGACCCAAGGGCGCGTTGCCGGCGAGGTTTTGCAATTGGCCGCCGACACGCGCCGCGCTTGGGTGGCCGCGGTGGCGGCGCAGGAAACCGCCGCGTACGCAGAGCAAGTCAGGCAGGCCGCCGAGGCCAGCGCCGAACTCGCGCGGCGCATGGCGGCGGCGGGCAATTTCAGCAAACTCGATCATGCGCGCGAGCAGGTGTTCTACGCCGAGGCCACCGCGCAACTCGCGCGTGCGCGACAAAACGCAATTTCGGAACGCGAGCGATTAACGCGGCTCATGGGTTTATGGGGCGATGATGCGCGCTTCCAGATCCCCGCGCGCCTGCGGGAGTTACCCAAAGCCGCACGTGACATACGTGATCTGGAAACACAGGCGATCAAAAGTCGGCTCGATGTGCAGGGCGCGATGCAGGAAGCGGAAAACCTCGCCTCTACATTGGGACTCACCCGCGCCACCGGCTTCATCAACGTGTTCGAGGTCGGCTATCAGCGCAACAGCGCGAGCCAGGAGCCGCGACAGACCGGTTACGAAATCGAGTTGCGCCTGCCGATCTTCGACTGGGGCGGCGCCAAAGTCGCGCGCGCCGAACACACGTATATGCAGGCGGTGCATCGCGCCGCCGACACCGCCGTGCGCGCGCGCTCGGAAGTGCGCGAAGCCTATGCGGCCTACCGCACCGCGTACGATCTCGCCCGGCACTACCGTGATGAAATCGTGCCGCTGCGTAAACACATTTCCGAAGAAGTGCTGCTGCGCTACAACGGCATGCTGATGAGCGTATTTGAATTGCTCGCCGACGCGCGACAGCAGATCGCCGCCGTGTCGAGCGCCATCGATGCGCAGCGCGATTTCTGGCTCGCTGAAACCGCGTTGAATCTCGCGCTCACCGGCAAATCGCCGGGGGCCATGAATCTGTCCGCAGGCAGCGCGCCGATGAGCGGCGCGGTTGAACACTAATGGAATCCACAATGAACTCACGCCGAAACTTCCTGGGTGCTGCTGGTGCGCTGCTCACCGCCGCCACCGTCAGCCGCGCCGCGCAAGGCGCGGTGCCTGAAGCGCCCACGCAGAACAGCGCCGACACGCAGCCGCCGCTGACACCACCCGACGGTCGCCCTTATAACCCGGTAGTCACGTTAAACGGCTGGACGCTGCCGTGGCGCATGAACCAAGGCTGGAAAGAATTCCATCTCGTCGCCGAGCCGGTGCGCCGCCAGATCGCGCCCGGCATGACCGCGCGACTGTGGGGCTACAACGGCCAGTCGCCCGGGCCAACGATTGAATGCGTCGAAGGCGACAAGGTACGCATCTTCGTGACCAACAAACTGCCGGAACACACCAGCATCCACTGGCACGGCATTTTGCTGCCCAATGGCATGGATGGCGTGGGCGGCCTCACGCAGCCGCAGATCCCGGTCGGCAAGACCTTCGTCTACGAATTCGAGATGAAAAAATCCGGCACCTTCATGTATCACCCGCACGCTGACGAAATGGTGCAGATGGCGATGGGCATGATGGGGTTTTTCGTGGTGCATCCCAAAAACCCGGCACTGCATCGGGTTGATCGAGACTTTGTGTTTCTCATCAACTCATTCGATATCGAGCCGGGCGCCGCCACGCCCAAAGTCACCACCATGACGGATTTTAATTTGTGGTGCTGGAATTCGCGTGCGTTTCCCGGTATCGCGCCGTTTGTAGTGCGCCGCGGAGATCGAGTGCGTATCCGCTTTGGCAATCTCACCATGACCAATCATCCGATCCACATGCACGGCTACGATTTCGCCGTCACCTGCACCGATGGCGGCTGGGTGCCGAAAAGTGCGCAGTGGCCGGAGGTATCGATCGATGTCGCTGTCGGGCAAATGCGCGCGTTCGAGTTCGTCGCCGATGAACCCGGTGACTGGGCGATCCATTGCCACAAGTCGCATCACACCATGAACCCGATGGGCCACAACGTTCCCACCATGATCGGTGTAGATCATCGCGGCGTCGCGGAAAAAATCATCAAGCTGATTCCCGATTACATGGTGATGGGCGAACGCGGCATGGCCGACATGGGCGAAATGGAAATGCATATACCCGACAACACGCTGCCGATGATGACCGGACAAGGCCCCTTCGGCCCGCTGGAAATGGGCGGCATGTTCACCGTGGTCAAGGTGCGCGAGGGGCTGGCGCGGAACGACTACAAAGACCCCGGCTGGTTCAAGCACCCGCCGGGCACTGTCGCTTACGAATGGAAGGGCGCCACGCCGGTGGCGCAGCGCCCGGCCTCACCCGTCACGCCCGCACCCGCCACGCCTGCGGCAGTCGATCTGCGCGCACGCAAACCCGTTTCACACAAGCATTAACCCACCCCAAAGAAAGGAAAAGTCATTATGAAACAA
>JANPOH010000109.1:0-21306 GCA_031427895.1 Betaproteobacteria bacterium | reverse complement strand
GTTCGGCGCCAAGGTCATCGCCACCGACAGCCCCGATGGCGCGAATGGACGTTGCCAACTGTGCCGCGATCTGGGCGCCGATCGCGTCATCGATTACAAAACGGAAGATTTCGTGGAAGTGGTGCGCGCCGAAGGCGGCGCGAACGTCATACTCGATATCGTCGGCGGCCCCAACATTGAAAAAAATATCAAGGCCGCCTCCCCTGACGCGCGCATTATTCAGCTTGCGTTCGCCGCCGGCTCCAAGGTCGAAATCAATCTGATGCCGATCATGTTAAAGCGGCTCACCTACACCGGCTCCACGCTGCGTACCCGTCCGGCGGCGTTCAAGACGCGCGTGGCGCGGGAGTTGGAAGCCAAAGTGTGGCCGCTGATCGAAGCCGGCAAAATCCGCGTGGTGACCGGGCGCACCCTGCCGCTGGCGCAGGCGGCGCAATCTCATGCACTGATGGAATCCGCCGGTCACACCGGGAAAATACTGCTGACGCTGTAGCGCGAAAAACGCTACGTCGCGCCTTCTTCTTTTGGCGTCAGCGGATTGCCTTGGCTATCAACCAGCGTTTCAGGCGGCGTGCGGCGCAGCAACGATACATCGTGCTTGTCGGTAATCTGCCGGGCGTGGCTGATATTCTTTTCGAGCTCGCTTAAGTACAGATTGTCGCCGTTGAAGTGATTTTCGAGATAGCTGAAATAGCCGCCAAGGTCCTGCCGCAGCCGCTTGTTGGCGCCCTGATAAAAACCCGCGGTTTTATAAATCAGATCCGAGGGCGACTCGAAAATCACGATCTCCCTGCCTTCGTTGTCGCGCTTGCGGTCGATGCCCCCGAGCACGAATTCCGGAAACAGCCGGTCGTGGCATTTTTCAAGATAGCAGCGATCCGCCATCTGCGCGAGGATATCCGCGCTGCCGAGCAGGCTGCCCACCAACTGGTACTGCGGCGGAACATGGATGCTGCCGATGGGCATTTCATAGCCGGTGTAATGCAGCATTTGCGCCGCCACGCGCGCATCCTGGCTCATACCGATTTGGGGCAGATAGGTTCCGAGATAGGCGACCCCGCGGCTCACGTGCGTGGCGGTATATTCCGCGCCGCGTTTGTGCCGCGTATCGTTCAGGTGGCGTATATAACCGACATCGTGGTTGAGGGCGGCCACGACTCCCAGCCGGAACATGCGCTCATCAAGGCGGGGGTCGTTGGTGGCCCGCTTGCAGCCGTCCATCAGGCGCGCCATCGCCAACGTGACATCGAGCACGTGCTGGACATCGTGATAGTCGGTGTCGCAGGCGTGGTAGTGCGGGTTTTCACCGCGGTACAAGGTCGCCAGATCGGTAAACGCCCGCATCATCGACGCATCCGGATCCCGCTGGTACAGTGTCTTATAGATGCCGCAAACCGCCGCCGCCACCTGAGCGTAGTCCGTGGTATTAACCTGGTCGGTTACATCAAACTCGTTGCGGCGATAAGTGCCCATGGTTACCTGTGTTTCCCTGTCCGAATCGGCTTGTAACGAGAAAATTGGTGGATTCCGGGAGTTTAACTATAATGGCTGAGGCGCTGCAATGGCGGCTGGGTCTTGCCGGACTGGCTACCGACGAAATTTACAATAATTTTACGTGTAGTTTAACGTGTAATTTAACGTGTTTTAGGTGGTTCAATAGTCCATTGTGATAGTCCAGCGTGCTTGGTAAGCCGCCTAAAAATATCGAGATGAGCAGATGATCTACCATCCCCAGACTGTTTTTACCCGCACCACCAAGGGCATACGCGAAGCCCGCAGCACCAAGCTCCCGCGCGAGCTGGGCCGGGTATTTGCGGTGGTGGACGGCAAATCCTCGGTCGCCGACCTCGTAGACAAATCGAATATCGCCGAAGGCCACTGCCATCTGGCGCTCGACCAGTTAGTGACCGAGGGCTATATCCGCATCTTCTCGGCGCCCGACATGTCGGCCGCGCAAATCGCCGCTGCGGCGCCCGATGCGCTGGCCGCCACCGGCAAATTCATCAGTGCCGCCTCCCCGCCCGCCGCCCCTGCCGCCAAGCCGCAGCCTGCCGTCATCGAATCCGACGACGACGGGGATGAACTCGACTTCACCTCCGCCGATGTGGTGGCTAAAGTCAACGCCGAAGCCGGTGAGCGCGCGAAGGCCGAGAATGAAGCCCGCGCGCGCGCCGAAACCGCCGCCAAGGCCATGGCCGAAGCCAAGGTCCGGCAGGAGGCTGAAAACCGCGCACGCATGGCCGCCGAAGCGCGGGCGAAGGTCGAGGCCGAAGCCCGCGCCAAAGCCGAAGCCGAAGCCAGATCGCGCAACGAGGCCGCGATAAAGGCGGCGGCCGAAGCCAAGGCCGCGGCCGACTCCCATGTGCGCGCGCAAGCGCAAGCGCGCATGCGGGCCGCGATGGAAGCCAAGGTCAGGGCCGAAGCAGAAGCCAAGGCGCGTGCCGCGGCGGAAGCCAAGGCGCGCGCGGAAGCCGAAGCCAATGCGCGGGCCGAAGCCGAAGCCCGCGCCAAGGCCGAAGCCGAGCAACGCGCCGAGGCCGAGGCGCGCGCGCACGCGGAGGCGGAAGGCAAGGCGCGTCTCGCGCTCGAAGCGCAGATCAAAGCCATGAGCGATGCGCTGGAGCAGGCACGGAAAATCGCCGCCGACGAGGCCGCCAAGCGCGTGCTAATGGAGGCCGAGATCAAAGCACGTGCCGAAGCCGAACAAAAGGCGCGCGAAGAAGCCGAAGCCCGCGGCAAGGCCGCCGAACAGGCGATCGCCGAAGCACGCGCCATGGCCGAAGAGGCCGCGCGCGCCAAAGCCGACGCTGAACTGCGCGCACGCACGCAAACCGACGGCAATAACGCCGAAGCCGAGGCGCGCGTGAAAGAGGCGATGCGGGCGCTGGAAGAAGCCAAGGCACGCGCCATCGCCGAGGCCGAAGCCAAAGCCAAAGCCGAAGCGCAGGTGCAGATGGAAGAAGAGCTGCGCCGCCGTCAGGTGGAAGAGCGTGCTATCCGCGAGCAAGCCGAAGACAAGGCCCGTGCCGCCGCCGAAGACAAGGCGCGCGAAGAAGTGCGCCTGCTGATGGAGCAAGCGCGCCAGGCGAAGGCCGGCGCCGAAGCCAGCGCCGCATCCGAACGGCAGGCACGCGAGGAAAGCGAAGCGCGCCTGCAAGCCCAGCTCAAGGCCGTGCAGGCGCAGGTAGCGCAGGCGCAAGCCGAGGCGGCGGCCAGAACCGAAGTGGAACGCAAGGCGCGCGAACAAGCCGAGGCCGCCGCGCGCACGGCGGAGGCGCAGGCCGAGGCAGCGGCACGCTCGGCCAGGGAACAAGCTCAAGCGGCGGCGGAACAGGCCGAAGCAACGCGCAAGCAGCACGAAGAAGCCATGCAGCAGGCGCGTTTGGAAGCCGAGCAAAAAGCGCGCGTCGAAATCGAAGCCGTGATGACGTCGGAAAGAAAAGCGCGCGAACAAGCCGAAGCCCGCGCCGCCGCTGAAAAAATCGCGCGTGACGAGGCCGAACGCAAGGCGATGCAAGAACTCGCGCTGAAAGTCGACGCCGAACGCAAGGCGCGCGAGCAGGCCGAACAACAGACCATTGCCGCGCAGCGGGCGCGAGAGGAAGCCGAGAAGCGCGCGCTGGCCGCAGCCGCCGGCGACACCGAACAGCTGCGCGATGCGCGCGAAGAAGCCGCGCTTTATGCCAAGGCCGCCGACGAAGCCATGGCGCACGCTGTCGCCACCGAAAAAGCCGCCGCCCAGGCAAAGTTCGAAGCCGAAGAACGGGTCAAGGTGGAACAGACGGCACGCGCAGCCGCCGAGGAACGCGCGAAGGCGGAAGCCGTGCAGCGTGTCATGCAGGAACAGCAATTGCGTGAAAGCGCGGAAAGCAGGGTCCAGGGCCGTGTGGCGGAAGAACTCAAGGCGCGCGAAGCCGCCGAACGCGCCGCCGAGGTCAAGGCGCGCGCCGAGGCCGAGGAACGCGCGAAAAAAGCGTCCGCCGAACGCCAGTCGCGCGGCCCCGAACCCGCCGCCGACGGCGCGCCCGCAGTACGCAGGAAAAAAAATTGGCCGTTGATCGGCGGCATCGCGGCCGTCGGGGTGATCGCCGCGGGCATCGGATTGCTGCACATTATTCCGCTGTCGGGTTACGTGCCCGCAGTGCAGGCGCTGATGTCCAAGCGCCTGGGCCAGCCCGTTACCATCCGCAGCATGCGTTATGAAATGCTGCCGACGTCCCAGCTTACGCTGGAAGGCGTGACGATCGGCAAGCTGCAGGACATCAAGATCGCTTCTCTGGTGGCGCCGATCAGCCCCATCGGCCTGGTGAGCGGCGCGCGCAGCTTTGACGTCATTGATGCGAATCGCGTCACGCTCGACCAGGATTCCCTTGGCGTGCTACCCGCCTGGGTGGGCGCGCAGCAGGGCGAACAGGCGTTGCAGATCAAGCGCGTGCGATTAAAGGCGGTAACACTTGCCACCCGCGGCGTGGCGGTCCCGCAATTCGACGTCGATGCCGCTTTCGGCGCCGGCGGCCAGTTAAGCAAGGCCACCATCACCGCGGGAAAAGCGCGCTTCGATGTCACGCCCAAGGATAAATCCTGGGAAGTGGCGTTAAGCGCCAGCGGCTGGACACCCTTCATCGGGCCAGCGATGGAAATCGACGAAATCGAAGCCACTGCGATCGTGACCGGCAATCAGGCAACCATCAGCCAATTCAAAGGACGCGTGGGCGGGGGTGCGATGAGCGGGCAATTCAAGGCCAGTTGGGGTGGCTCGGTTCGGGCCAGCGGCGATATCAAGCTGGAGAACGGGCAGTTGGCCCGCCTGATGCCCGCCATCACCCGGAATTTCAGCGCCACCGGCTCGCTCAATCTGACCGCCACTTATTCGATGGCGGGCGCCACGGTGGAAACATTGTTTGAGAATACGCAACTGGAAGGCATTTTCACCATGACCGGCGGCGAGTTGAACAACGTCGACGTGGCGCGCGCCTTGCAAGGCGCGAAAGCGACGGGGCTGCGCGGCGGCAAGACGCGATTCGAAAATATGACGGGCACGGTGCATGTCAGCGGCAAGCAGTACAACTACCGGCAGTTACAACTGTCGCAAAGCGCATTAAGCGCATCCGGCAACGTCGATGTCATCGAAGGCGCGTTGTCGGGACGCATCATCGCGGAAATAACCGCCAAAGGCGGCGCCGTGGTGGCGCGTGGCGGTCTGAGCCCGGGCGGCACCCTGCGCGATCCCGTGCTGCGGCCGTAGCGACGCACCGCACCGGCCACTGCCCGCGCCCATCCCAAAACAAAACAGCACGCATTCACATGCGTGCCGTTTTGCTTAATACCCCTGCCGGTAATCAGGTGGCGCGGCGCAACGCTTCGATGCGCTCTTCCAGGGGCGGATGGGTCATGAACAATTTGGCAAACCCGCCGCCGCCGGAGATGCCGAAGGCGGCCACCGATTTCGGCAACGCCGCTTGTTCGTGATTCATCTTCAGCCGCTCCAGCGCCGCGATCATTTTTTGCTTGCCGGCCAGATGCGCACCGCCCGCATCGGCATGAAACTCACGATACCGGCTGAACCACATCACGATCATGTTGGCGAGGATGCCGAGCACCACCTGCGCGATCATCGACACGATGAAAAACGCCGGGCCTTCGCCACGCTCCACCTTGAATACCAGGCGATCCACCAGGTAGCCGATGATGCGCGAGAAGAAAATCACAAAGGTATTCACCACGCCCTGGATCAGGGTGAGCGTAATCATGTCGCCGTTGGCAACGTGACTGATCTCATGGGCCAGCACGGCCTCGGCCTCGTCCTGTGTCATATGGTTCATCAGCCCGGTGCTGACCGCGACCAGGGCGCTGTTGCGGTTCCAACCCGTTGCAAAGGCATTGATTTCGGGCGAATCGTAAATCGCCACTTCAGGCATGCCGATACCCGCCTGCTGCGCCTGGCGCTGCACGGTGTTGAACAACCATCGTTCGGTAGCGTTCGACGGCGCTTCGATCACGCGGGCGCCGACCGAACGCTTTGCCATCCACTTCGACATCAGCAGCGAAATCAGCGAGCCGGCAAAGCCCATCACGGCCGACATAATCAGCAGCGCGGTAAAGTTAATGCCGCCGGACGCATTGAGAATTTTGTCCACGCCCAGCAAACGCAGCGTGATGTTGATAACCACCAGAATCGCCAGGTTGGTCATCAAGAACAGGAATACACGTTTCATATTTTCACTTCCTCTTGGTTCGCAACCATGGGCGCATGGCAACGTTGTGCATTAGATGGGGACGTAACACGCTAGTTCAATATCTGGCGCGCGGCTCCTTTAATTTGCCATAAAACATAAGTACTTGTTTTTATTATGTTTTTTAGAGTCAATGCCGTTTGACGAAATCCATGATACACGCCAGCACATTCGCACCGTGCTGATGCGGCGGCAACACATTCCACAACTCAGCGTTCGGCATCAGTTCTTTCATCGCCCAAGCCGAGGATGTCGAATGTGACGCATCGGCGCCCGGCAGTATTAACGCCGGCGTCTTGATGGTCATGAGCTGCGCGCCGCTGACGCCGGACGGCATGGTGTCGCCGTAGAGCGCATCGCGGCTTTGCTCACAGAGATCGAGATACTTCGCCACATCGTGCTTCACGTAGGCGGCGGCGAACGCGGGATCGGAAGCATTCTGCGCCGCCCACGGACCGGCTTCGGGATCAAGCCAGAAGTTCTTGCCCGCGGGCGCGCGCGCCGCCGCCGCCGCCAACCCGTTCTCGCGCACAAAGGCGATATGGCGGTCGTAATAGCCGCGTCCCTTCTGCATCCACAGATAGCCGCCCACCGGCCAATGCAACAGCAACCCGATGCAGCGCTCGGGGCGCTGCACCGCCATCGCCGCCGCCACGGATACCCCCATGCAGCCGCCAACGATCCACGATTGTTGCGCGCCCAGATGATCGAGCAGCGCGTGTCCCTGCCGTGCAAACACATCCCACGTGAGTTTTTCGATACGTCCGTCTGACATACCTGCTTCACGCCGGTCATAGGCAATCACGGCAAACGACTTCGACAGGGTATTGAGCGCGTCCATTTCCTTCCACACGCCGCTGCCCTGCCAGCGCTCGATGGTGGAATTGAACCCGCCCGGCGCCAGAACCAGCAAAGGCGGCCCGCTGCCCTGCATCAGGTAATTTACTTTGAGCCCATCTATCGTCGCTGTCGGCATGGCTTACACTTACCTGTTGGTGAATAATTTTCCCGTAGGGAGCAGTGCACCGGCGGTGCAAAAACGCGCATGGGCAGGTCTCACGCCGCTTGAGCAACCGGCAACGACTGGCCGATCAGTTGGCGAAATTCATCCGCGGGCATGGCTTTGCCGAAATAATGACCCTGCCCATCGCGGCAGCCGGCGGCGATCAAAAATTCGACCTGGGCAGCAGTTTCCACGCCTTCGGCCACCACCTCCAGCTTCAAGCCGAGCGCCATCGCAATGATGGTATTTACAATCGCGGCATCGTCTTCGCTGCCGGGAATGTTGCCGACAAATGACTGGTCTATTTTGAGTTTGCTGATCGGCAGGCGCTTGAGGAACCCCAATGCGGAATAGCCCGTGCCGAAATCATCGATCGATAACGTCACGCCCACCGACTTGAGCAGGCCGATGGCGGTGCGGGTGGATGCGGAATCGTGCAGCACACTCTCGTCGATTTCCAGTTCCAGATATTGCGGCGCAAGGCCGGATTCCAGCAGCACTTGCGTAACCAGACCGGGGAAATCGCTTTTGCTCAATTGCAGGAGCGACACGTTGACCGCCACCGGCGCCCGCATCAGGCCGTCCTCCTGCCACTGGCGGTTTTGGCGGCAGGCGGTACGCAACACCCATTCGCCTATCGTCGGCGCCAACCCGCGCTTCTCGGCAAGCGGCAAAAAATCCGCTGGCGCCAGCAGGCCGCGTTGCGGGTGGCGCCAGCGCAGCAGCGCCTCTACTCCGATGATCTGGCCGCTGGCCAGGCTGACCTGCGGCTGGTAGTGCAGCTCGAATTCGTTACGCTCCAGCGCCAGGCGGAGGTCGGTTTCGAGCGCCTGCGTCTCGTTCACCCGCGCATTCATCTCCGGAGCGAAGAATTGATAACCATTACGCCCCAGTTCCTTGGTGTGATACATCGCCGCATCGGCACACTTGATGAGTTCGTCGACGTTTTGTGCATCAACCGGATAAATACCAATGCCGATGCTCGCCGAGACATGCAAATTGGAACTGCCGGTAAACGCACTGGGCAGATTAACCGTGGTCAGAATATTACGCGCCACGATGGCCGCATCCTCGGTGTGTTTCATCTGCGGCAAAATCACCACGAACTCATCGCCGCCCAGACGGGCCACCGTATCCTGCTCGCGCACGCAGTCGCGCAATCGCGATGCGGCCTCCTGCAGCACCTGATCGCCCACGTCATGGCCGAGCGTGTCGTTGATCGGCTTGAATTTATCCAGGTCAATAAACATGAACGCGACCAACGATTGATTACGCGCCGCCCCGGCCACCGCCAGATTCAGCCGGTCCCGCATTAACGTGCGGTTGGGTAGTTTGGTGAGCGCATCGTATTGCGCGGAAAACTCCGCCTTCTCGCGCGCGGCCCGCGATTCATCTGCGTGCTGGGCAAGCAGCTTGGCGGCAACCTGCAGGGCATTCATGTTGTTCGCCGGATCATTCATGTCGCGAGCGGCGCCGCCGCTGCCGGATGAAAGCCGGGACAGGCGCTGCAACTCCTCCTGCAGGCGGCGGGGGCGCGTCAGATAAACCGCCATCACCACGCCCAGCCCCGCGCAGACGATCAGCAATACCATCGACGCCCACATCAAAGCGCGCGACTGGTCCCGCAGCCGTTGCGCGGACGCGCCGGTATCGATCCGTACGATCAACGTGGCGGTTTCGTCGTTGATGTTTACAACGTTGCTCCGCAGCGGGGCATACAACCACGCCGTTCCGGCGGCGCTGTCCGCCAGATACACGTTCGCCTTGTCACGCACGCGCCTGGCTATGTTTTCCAAGTGGGCCGGCGCGGCGTTTTTCGCGTCCGCCGGCGCGGAACTCGCCCACACCCCTTTGTCGGACGCAAACGAGACCGCCGCGCCGGCCTCTGCCGCCAGCCTCCCGGCAAAGGCATCGTCAAACCGCGCCGCCAGCACCAGCACGCCGGCGATTTTCCGGTTCGGCAGGACGATGGGGCTCATGACATGCACGGAAACACGCTGCGACCCCGCATCCCGATGAGACGCAATCACCTCTTTGCCCGACAGCGCCTCGGCCAAACCGGGAAAATCCATTTTGTCGCCGACGACGTCCGTCCGATGCGCGCGGTAAGTCACGGTCTTGTTAATATCGATCACCATCAGCGATCCCGCGCCCAGCTCGGGCGCAAGGCTACGCAGCGCATCGTCCAGCCCCTGTGCATTGCCGCGACCGGACGCCGCCGTGGCCTGCGCCGTCAGGGGATGGGTGCGTATCGTCCGCGACAGGCCCAACAGCGCGTCGCCATGGTTCTTGACCAGCGCGTTGACGGAAGCAGCAACGCTTTCAGCCCTGGCCTTGTCGGCGGCATGGGTCGCCTGCTCCAGATAATGCACATTGAGGAAATAATTCGCTCCGATGGCAAGCGTTAGCGCCAGCACGATCAGGGTCGCCATCTGCAGCGTGATAGAGAGTTTTTTCATATCCCGGAAATCGACGTAAATCAGCGCCCATTTTGCCAGAATGCGCTAATCCATGCGCGGTTGACACCCGGCAGGCGTTCCCCCTTCTTACCCCTACAACTTCGCCTCGCCAAACAGGAATTGTTCACGCGGATCAACACCATGCGCGTCAACACGCAGCCCCCGGACGATCCGATACGGCTCTCCCGCCGGAGTCGGCGGCTCGAACAGCATGTCGAGCATAATGGGCGAGGAATATGGCTGTTTGTTGGCATCGAGCACCAGCAGGATGCGCGGGCGCAGCCGCCGCGCGCGATTTTGCGCCACCACGGTCGCCACTTCACCCGTATTCAACTCCACCAGACTGCCCACGGGGAAAACGCCGATCGCCTGAATGAACTCCTCGATCAGCCGTTCGTTGAACACCGTGCCGCGCCACGAAAAAAGCTGGCTCAATGCCTCCTGCGGCGACAGCGGCTGACCATAGGGCCGCATGCTGGTAACGGCCGCATAAACATCCGTAATGCCGGCCATCGCGCCATACATGCTGATTTGTTCGCCACTGCGGCCATGGGGATAACCGCTGCCGTTATGCCGTTCGTGATGTTGCTCGATAATGTCGTGAATCAACGGCGACGTATGCCGTGATTGCCGGATCATATCGAGACCGAGACTGACGTGGGTCTTGGTCAACTCATATTCGGCGGCGGTCATCTTGCCTTGTTTGTCGATCAATTCGCGCGGCAGTTTCATCTTGCCGATGTCCTGCAGCAAGCCGGCGGTGCCAAGCAGGCGGATCTGATCGGGCGGCAATCCCATATGCCTGCCGAACGCCATTAAATAGATCGATACATTCAAGCCGTGGTCGTAGGTGTAGGCGTCGCGGCTTTTTAACCGCGTCAACCACATCAGCGCATCGGGATTGCGCGCGATCGATTGGCTCATCAAGCCAATCACTTCTTCGGCCTTATCAAGTTCGGGCGGCAGATCCGATCGAACATCCGACACGATCTTATCAATCACCTGCTCGACTTGCGCGTGCGTTTTGACGGCGGACGGCATCTCCCCTTCAAAGCTCACGCGATCCGCATACACCGGGCGCTTGTATTCGACCTCGTCCTCGTCATGGAACTCGTTCGCACTCAGCAGCCGCGGCTTTTGCGGCGGCGCGACCGCTTCCTTGATGCGGTCAACGATGCCCGGAAACCGACCGCTCTGGCGATACACCGGCCGGCCCGATAGATCCACTACCTCGGCTTCAAGCTTGACGGCTTCGTCGCGGGTAATGCCGTGCGCGTACACCTGCACTTCCGGTGAGCGCGGGCGCGGCGGCGCGACCGTCTCGATCGTCAGCACGCGCTGGGTCGCCATGCCGCCGCCGGGAACAGGGCGTGATGCGAACGTCTCCCTGACGATGGTCTTCAGCGCACCGAAAAACCCTGCGGATGCGCCTGCGTCCGTATCCGGTTTCACAGGCATCGCGCCGGCCCTGATGATTGCGCCGGGGTTTGACGCTGCCTCACGGCGCACGGCGGAAGGGTCTTTGACCACGGCCTCTGCCTGAAACTCGTCGCCGATTGAGCGCGCTCGATCCACGATCACATACTTGCAGTAATACCTGAGCTTGGCGATTTCCTCGTCGCTCTCGAGCAGAAACCCCTGAAGCAGAAACGGCGTATCCAGCCACGGTCGATCGAGATCGGATACGAACATACCAGCCCTGAGGTCCGTGATTTTTATTTTCTCTTTCATATCATGATTTTATATCATAGCCAGCTTGTATTTCCCATCCTCGCCGGCGCTCATGCCCTCTGCCGTCCGGGCCTGAAATAAGCCGTGTTATCGTAAAACGATGCTTGTCCGTTCGCCGCCCACCAGCCGGGGATGCCCAGTATCGGCACCGGCGCCAGTTCGCGGGTAGCCGTGAAAAACGCCGGCGCGGCAAGGCGATGCGCCAGCATGCCATCGATCAGCTCCAATTGCGCGGCGAGCGGCAGCGCCGGAAACCCGCGCTCGACATTAAACAACACGCCGCGCCCGGTGATGCCCTCGTACGGTTGCAGCGCTTTTTCGTACAAGGCATGACCGAAGATGAACCAGCGCGTGCGGTGTATCACCCGCTCGCGATGCTCCCAGAACAAGCGCTTCCATTCAAAATCACGCACCGCCTGCAAAAGATCGGGTTCCGTGGCGGCAACAATCACACCGCTCTCGTCGAACAGCGTCAGCGCATCCTGCGCCGCGCCGCGGTTGCGCGTTCCGCTCGCCTGCTGCTCCAGCAAGGCATGATGATGCCGCGCATTGAGCGCGGCCTTGGCGCGCGGAAACACCATCCACGCCAGCAGGTTGAACAAATCGTGCCAGTGATGCGCGCGCAATTGCAGTTCGCCTTCGCGATAAATCCTCACCTCGTAGCGATCCTCGAACGCCCCGCCTCGCGCGTCCTGCGCGACCAGCCGCAATGGTTGCCCGCCGCCGGTGACAATCCCGCGCGCATTGACCATCGCCTGTAGCGCCGCCATCTCCGGCCATTGCGCCGAGCCCGCCGAGCACGACACGGCGCCGTGAACACCCGTCACGCCGCAAGCGCGTAGCGGCTCGAACACCGGTGACCGGTTGATAAAATCCGCATCCCAATATTGCATGACGCAAGTGTACGACGGCGCGCGCCCGCGCGGTAAAATGGCGGCCTTTCAATTTGACCTTATACGCTAATGGAAACCATGGATTGCGCCGTCATCGGCGCTGGCGTTGTCGGCCTGGCAATCGCACGCAAACTCGCAATGGACGGTCGCGACGTCGTGATCCTCGAAGCGGAAGACGCCTTCGGCACGCATACCAGCGCGCGCAACTCCGAGGTCATCCACGCCGGCATTTACTATGCTTGCGGCTCGCTCAAGGCGCAGCTGTGCGTGCGCGGCCGCGAGGCGCTCTACCCCTATTGCGCGGCGCACAACGTGAATCACCAGCGCATCGGCAAAGTCATCGTCGCCTGCGACGAGAGTGAAGTCGCCGCGTTGAAAAAATACAAGGCGCAGGCCGAAGCCAACGGCGTGAACGATCTGCGTATGCTGACCCCCGCCGAACTCGCCGAAATGGAACCGGCGGTGCGTTGCGTGGCGGGATTTTTATCGCCTTCCACCGGCATCATCGACAGCCACGGCCTGATGCTGTCGTATCTGGGCGAGGCCGAGGATCGCGGCGCGATGCTGGCGCTCTCCAGCCCGGTGCTTGGCGGGCGCGTGGAAAGCGACGGCATTGTGCTCGAGGTGGGCGGCAAAGAGCCGATGGCCATCAAATGCCGCTCCGTCGTCATCAGTGCGGGCCTTAAAGCGCCCGATGTCGCGCGCAGCATCACAGGCATACCCACTGCGACCATTCCGCCGTGCTATTACGCCATCGGCCACTACTACACGCTGACCACGGCATCGCCGTTCAAGCGATTAATCTACCCCGTGGCGCGGCCCGACTGGCTGGGCGTACATGTCACCATCGATCTCGGCGGGCGCGTGAAATTCGGCCCCGATTTTGAATGGATAGATCGCGTCGATTACCAATTCGACGAACGCCGCGAAGCCGGTTTTTACAAAGCCATACGCCACTACTACCCCGATTTGCAGGACGGCACGCTGAGTCCGGGTTATACCGGCATACGCCCGCGCATTACCGGGCCGGGCGAGCCGGTGCAGGATTTCACCGTTCACGACCGCGGCGTGCATGGCGTCAACGGGCTGGTGGCGCTCTACGGCATTGAATCGCCGGGGCTGACCTCCTCGCTGGCGATCGCGGATTACGTGGCCGCGCGCGTCGCAACCTCCACCGTGTAGGGCCGCAGGTACTGCCGGAACCACGCTTCAGCGCCCACCCCGCCTTCACGCGCGGCGCAGGTTAGTGGCCGTGCGGCGGCGCCCAATTGCCCGCGTCGTAGCCGGGGCGATAATTACGGTTGGTCTGCACCGGATTGCGATTGACCAGCGGGCGCGCATACAGCGGATGCGTGATGCTTCGCACTTCGTGCTCGATGGTGTACAAAAACTTGCCGCTGTCGGGGTCAACGATATCCTTGAAGCGATATTGATACTGATCGCTCTCTTCGGTAACCAGCCCCTTGGCCTTGAGCCACGCATGCGGACCGGAGAAATCGGCGATGTAAATTTGCAGATGGTGGCCGTCGTACTCGGGAAGCGCCTTACTGGTTTCGCGGAAAATCAGATACTGGTGATGCCCCACCAGCACGCGCGCGGCGCGGCCGTCCTTGTCGTCCGCCACTTTCGCCGGCGCCTTGATCGCCTGATTGTAAAAGCGCGCGATGCCATCCGCCGTGCCCGTCGGCACATCGAATTCAACATACGGGATTCCCAGGATCACCTGGCCAAAGCGCGCGGGATCCGGCTCGTATATTCTGATTTTGTTGCCCCACGGGCAGGTGGCTTCCACGTAGTCGCCGCAATCCTTGTAGGCGAATTGGGTGCCGGCCAGCTTGGGTGTTACGTATTCCAGCCGCTTCATCAACGCGGCGCGATCCGGCTGCACGATCGCGGTGTGGCCACGCAGCACCTGCGCGGGTTTCGCCGGCATGTGTATCTGGCTGCGGCCGATGTTGACCCACATGTTTTCGAGACCGGTCATGATGTACGGGTCGCGCGTCAGGCCCAGGCCGGTGATATAAAACAGCGTCGCCTGCACCTGATCGGGCACCGTGACGTTCACGTGCTCCAACCACACGGAATTGCCGATATCCTCAGCGGCGCGGTTGAAAACGGGTTGGGTGTTGTTGTCCATGCAAGCCTCCAGTAAACAATATGAACCAGCGATGTGAACCACGGAAGTGATGATGGATTCTAGCGCGAAGTCGTGTATTGTTGATTGCGGCGTCCGCATCATGCCGCGCTGGGCGAACCAGTGCCACTCATCATAACTATTTGTTTTTATTATGAAAATCATAAATCCGACTTTTCGGGCCATCGTGCCCCGCGCGGCCCTGCCGTGCGCCGCGCGGCCCCTCCCCGCGCACGCGCAGGATCGCGCGACGAATTACCCCGTCAAAGCCCTACGCATCATCACCGGCTCCGCGCCCGGCGGCCCGCTGGATTTCAGCTCGCGTCTGGCCGCGCAAAAATTATCCGAAGCCTTCGGCCAGCCGGTGGTGGTCGAGCCGCGCCTGGGCGCCAGCGGCACCATCGCCAATGAGTTCGTGGCGAAAGCCGCGCCCGACGGTTATACGCTGGGCGCGGGCAGCATGGCGACCTTATGCGTGGTGCCGCATCTGTATCCGAAAATCGGCTACGACTCGCTGAAGGATTTCGCGCCCGTCACCATTGTGTCGGCAGTGGGCTTCGTGCTGGTGGTGCATCCGTCAGTACCCGCGCGCAACCTCAAGGATTTGATCGCCTTGGGCCGCGCAAACCCCGGCAAATTGAGCTTCGGCACCTCCGGCGCGGGATCGGTCACGCACCTGGGCATCGAAATGTTGAAGAGCATGGCGAACGTGAATTTTCTGCACATACCCTACAAAGGCGCGGCACCCGCGTTGATTGATCTGATCGGCGGGCAAACCGATCTGATGTACGACAGCGTGCTCACCTCCGTGCCCCACATCAGAAACGGCAAAATACGCGCGCTGGCGGTCGGCTCCGCCAAACGCTCGCCGCTGCTGCCGGAGATGCCCACCATCGCCGAAGCAGGCTTGGCCGGTTTTGAGGCGGACACCTGGTTCGGTATTATCGCCCCCGCCGCCACGCCGCGCGAGATCGTGGCGCGCCTGCACGCGACACTGGTCAGGACCATCCGCGACAAAGAAGTCACGCAACGCCTGCTGAGTCAGGGCATGGAGCCGGTGCTGAACACGCCGGAGCAATTCGCCGAACGCATCCGGCAGGATTTGCCGCGCTGGGGCAAGCTGCTCAAGACCACGGGGATCAAGGCGGAGTGAGGTTGCCGCGTCTGACAAAGCCTCGCCATGCCCTCGATAACCAACGTCACCCCCAAACAAGCCGCCTCGTTCATCAACGGCCTCGGCTGGTCGTTCATCGCACTGAGCGTGCTGTCGATGCTGCTCGCGGCGGTGCAGTACACCCTGTTCGCCCACCTGATTCCGCCGGAGCCGTTGCGCGCCGCCATCGCCGATGCCGTCTACCTGAAACTGTTGCCGCCGTCCGCGCTGACGGTGTTGCGGCACGTGCCGGCCATCGCCTTGGCGTTGTTCGCACTCGGCGCGGTGACGCTGCTGGTATCGATTGCCCTGCTCAAACGCAAGCCCTGGGCGCGCACGGTGTTTGCGTGGACGATGATCGCCACGGCGATACTGCATGTCGCGGGGTTACTGCTGCCGTTTTACATCGCCCGCGATTTTTCGGCGGCGCTTGACGAAATGCCGCTTGATATCCGCGCGTTCGCAAGCACCATGGCGACTCTGCTCTCGATCATCAGCATGGTAATGGGCGTCGTGTTCGCGTGCGCCTTCGCGTGGGTCGCGAAGCAGTTGTTTGCAGTGGATATCGTGCGCGAGTTTGTTTCGCGCGACGATGCGGCAGGTTCGTAGCGCACGATGCCGCGAATCAATCCGCCTTCGCCCCCGACGCCTTCACCACCGGCCCCCACTTCGCCAATTCATCACGGATGAATTTGATGAAATCGTCCGGCGTGTTCGGCGCCGCGGCGTCGATGCCCGCGTCGGCCATGAGGTCTCCATGCGGTCTTTGACCTCCTGCATGCCGAGCACGCGGTTGGTTTCCGCATTCAGTTTCGCGATGATGGGTTTGGGCAGTCCCGCCGGAGCCATCATGCCGTACCAGATCGATGCCGCGACTTGTGGATAGCCGATTTCGGCCATCGTCGGCGCCTCGGGGAACATCGCCAGGCGCTTGGGACTGATCGACGCCAGCAGGCGCGTGCGGTTCGATTTGATGTGCGGCAGATGCGGCGCGATGGCATCGAACGCAAACGCGACCTGGCCGCCCGCGACATCGGTGGCGGCGGGGCCGCTGCCTTTGTACGGCACATGTTGAAGATTGACCCCGGTCGCGCTTTTGAATAATTCGCCGACCAGATGCGGCGCGCCCCGCGTTTGAAGAACACTCGGTGCTGCTGTTTCGCCATCACCGCCCCGGAGATCAAATCGATCAAGTTCAGGTCGCTTACTCGGCGAAATTCGGCCCGCTCGAATCCGCCAAGGTGACCTCGCTCGGCGAAGGCACGCCGTTTTCGATACTCACCAATATCGATCCGGTGACGCACGAACTGGTGCCGCCCACGCACAAGGAGGCGCTACGCGCACTCACGCGGCAAAATCGCGCCGGCGCTTGCTTCGCAGCGCGAACAAAACGCGCTGCCGCCCGCGCTGTGGCGCATGCGCTGGCGCAACCCGGTGAACGGGCGCGACGCTTTGTATATTGCGTCGCACACCTACGCCATCGAGGGCATGCCGGATAAAGAAGCGCTGGCGCTGATCGACGAACTCACCGCCATTGCCACCGCCCCCGGCCACGCCTACCAGCACGTGTGGCGCGAAGGTGATTTCGTGATGTGGGACAACCGCGCCAGCATGCATCGCGGCCGGCCGCGGCCGCTGGACAAGCTGCGCCACATGATCCGCACCACAATCGCGGCCACCGATGCGGATGGCGTGACGGAACTGCGGCCACCGCGCAAGGTCGCATAACCACATCCGAAAACTCATAAATATTCAATAAAAACAAATAGTTAACAAGTATTGTGCGACAGAGAAATATGACTTACACTGCACGTTAAACATTGTTTTATGGGGCTACACCATGCTCAAATCCATCACCAAAGTCGGCAATTCCCAGGGCTTGATTCTCGACGCCGCCCTGTGTGAACTCACGGGCTTGAAAGCCGGCGATCAAGTGAATGTCACCGTGCACGATGGCGGCGCGATTACCCTGACGCCAATACGCAAATCCGCCGCCCCTGACGTCGTAAGCAACACGATTCGACAAACGGTCAAGGATTACGCCTCCACGCTGCGGAAGCTGGCGTGAACGGCACGCCGGACGACTGCATACACCTGGCTATCGCAGACGTTGAGGAAATTCACGCCCAAGTCATTACTGCATTTGGAGGGCTGGCCGGCGTACGCGATCACGGTCTGCTCGAATCCGCCATTGCCGCACCCCAGGCAACCGCGTTCGGCGCGTCTCCCTTCGCTGACTTGATCGAAGTGGCAGCCGCCTACCTTTTTTACCTTTGCCGCAATCACCCTTTCCACGATGGCAACAAACGGGTTGCCTTGGCTGCGTCAGTCGTCTTCCTCCGCGTGAACGGCATCGAACCTGCGCCGGACAGTGACGCGTGGGAATCGTTGATGCTGGAAGTGGCATCCTCCAAACTCGACCGGCAGCAAACCACCGAGCGCCTGCGCGCGCTGGTGATCGCACCCCTTTGATTGCGCGGCAGCCCACATGAATAACAATACCTTCGCCATCGGCCACCACGCGCCCCCCCTGCACCTGCTCACCACCGTCTTCGGCCACCCCGCGTTTCGCGGCGCGCAACAGGAGATCGTCAATCACATCACCAACGGCGGCGACGCGCTGGTGCTGATGCCCACCGGCGGCGGCAAATCGCTGTGTTACCAACTGCCCGCGCTGTTGCGCGAGGGCACCGCGCTGGTGGTGTCGCCGCTGATCGCGCTGATGCAGGATCAGGTCGCCGCGCTCAAGCAGCTCGGCGTGCGCGCGGCGTTTTTGAACTCTACGCTCGACGGCCGCGAGGCCAACGCGGTGGAGCGCGCCTTGCGCGCGGGCGAGCTCGATCTGCTGTATGTCGCGCCCGAACGGCTGATGATGCCGCGCATGCTGGCGCTGCTGCACGAATCGCGCATTGCGCTTTTTGCCATCGACGAGGCGCATTGCGTATCGCAATGGGGTCATGATTTCCGCCCCGAGTACTTGCAACTGTCGGTGCTGCACGAGCAGTTTCCCGATGCGCCGCGCATAGCGTTGACCGCCACCGCCGATCCGCAGACGCGCGACGAAATCATCACGCGCTTGAAGCTCGAAGACGCGCGGCTGTTTGTTTCCAGTTTTGACCGCCCGAACATCCGCTACACCATCGTCGACAAAGCCGATGCGCGCGGCCAACTACTGCGCTTCATTCGCGACGATCACGCGGGGGACGCCGGCATTGTGTATTGTCTGTCGCGAAAAAAAGTGGACGAAACCGCCGCATGGCTCGCCACGCAAGGCGTGCGCGCCCTGCCCTACCACGCGGGGATGGACACCGCCGAGCGCGCGAAACATCAGGCACGCTTTCAGCAGGAAGACGGCATCGTGGTGGTGGCCACCATCGCCTTCGGCATGGGCATCGACAAGCCCGATGTGCGTTTTGTGGCGCATCTGGATTTGCCCAAGAGCATCGAAGGCTACTATCAGGAAACCGGCCGCGCCGGGCGCGACGGCACGCCCGCCGATGCGTGGATGGCGTACGGCCTGGGCGACGTGGTGCAGCAGCAACGCATGATCGACATGTCCGAAGGCGGCGAGGTATTCAAGCGCGTGCTGCGCGTGAAGCTCGACGCGCTGCTCGGTCTGTGCGAAAGCGCGGGCTGCCGCCGCGTGCGCTTGCTCGATTACTTCGGCGAGCCGAGTCCGCCCAATCATAACTGTCGTAACTGCGACAACTGCGTGGAGCCGCCGCAAACCTGGGACGCCACCGAAGCCGCGCGCAAGGCGCTGTCATGCATCTACCGCACCGGGCAGCGCTTCGGCGCGGTGCATCTGATTGACGTGCTGCGCGGTAAAACCACCGAGCGCATCACGCAATGGGGTCACGACAAGCTCACCGTATTCGGCATCGGCGCGGATATCGACGAAGCCGCGTGGCGCAATGTGTTCCGCCAATTGGTGGCATTGAGTTACGCCAGCCCCGATCACGAAGCCTACGGCGCGCTGCACCTTACCGACGCCAGCCGCGCGGTGTTAAAAGGCGAAGTGCGCGTTGAAATGCGCCGTGTGGTGGTGGCGAAAAAAGAAAAATCCGTGAAAATTCGGCGTGGCGCGGTGGGCGGAACAAGCGGCTCGGTGCGCGGCGCCGGTGCGCAACCCAATGCCGCGCTGCTGGAGAAACTCAAAGACTGGCGCTACGTCGAGGCGCAATCGCAGTCAGTGCCCGCGTTTGTGATTTTTCACGATAGCACGCTGGCGGGCATCGCGGCGGCCAACCCGAAAACGCTGGATGATCTTTCAGGCATCTCCGGCATCGGCGCGAAAAAACTGGAGCGGTATGGCGCGGCGATACTGGCGTTACTGCACGACTGATCCTGTCAACTTTTCATTGAGGGTTTAAGCCGCGCATTGCGCCAAATGTTGCTGTAGGCGCCGAATACATGCAGCGCAATGCGCTTCGCTTATTGACACCCTACGGATTGCGGGTTACGCGCGTTACGGATTGCAGGTTATGCGCGTTGAACCCAGGTACATCGACCTCGTGGTCGCAACTGCAACGTAGCCAGTAAGGAGCGAAGCGTATTACAGGATCGTGACGATTGCTCCGTACGCTTCGCTCCTTACGGGCTACGCTTGCTCGACGGCCTTCCCTATTCAGACACGAGGTCGGCAACCGCATAAAGTTTACGAGGCTACTTCTAGGTTCAGCTATACCGACCGCGCCGCGCAGGAAGCCCTCAGCTTCTGGCGTGAGCAGATCGACTGACGGTTCCTCATTGCAGCTTGAGGGACTTGATCACCTTGCCCCATTTGCCGTACTCGGCCTGAAGAAATGCCGCGAATTGCTCCGGCGTGCCGGTTTTCAGCTCCAGTCCCTGCTTCTCGAGCTGCTCCCGGTAATCGGGCACGGCGGTGATCTTGACGAGCTCGCCGTGCAGCTTCCCGATGATGTCTCTCGGCGTGGCCGCTGGCGCCACGAGTGCGTACCAGTTGGCGGTCTCCACCCCTTTCACCCCCGCTTCCACGAACGTCGGCACATCCGGGGCCAGCGCCGAGCGCGCGGGACTCGTCGTTGCCAGTGCCACGAGCCGCTTCGTCTGCACGTGCGGCATCACCGATGTGATGGCGGTGAAGATCATGTGCACCTCCCCCGAGAGCACCGCGATCGCCGCCCCCCCGGAGCCCGGGTAGTGGCTAGGAACGATCCTGACGCCGGTAATCGAGTTGAACCGCTCGCCCGTCAGGTGCCCCGTGGTGTAGTTGTTGGCCGAAGCGAAATTGAGCTCGCCTGGGCGCGACCTGGCGAGCGCGATCAGCTGCTTCACCGAGCGTACCGGCAGCGAGGGATGCACCGCGACCATCTGGTAGCCCGAGGCAAGCAGGCTGATGCCGGCAAAATCCTTGCGCGCGTCGTAGTCGACGTTTTCCACGTGGGGCCTCATCGCGAGTTGTCCCACGAAGCCGAGCAGCAGCTTGTAGCCGTCCGGCGTGGCCCTGGCCACCTGCACGGTGGCGGTGACCCCGCCGGCGCCGGGCCGGTTGTCCAACACGAACTGCTGGCCGAGGCGCTCGCCGAGCTTTTGCCCGGCGAGCCGGGCCACGTAATCGTTGCCGCCTCCGGGCGACGTTGGAACCACGATCCGCACCGGCTTTACGGGATACGTTTGCGCCTGCGCGCCCGCGATGATGAAGTTGAAGACGAACAGCAAGGCCGCAAACCCGTATCG
>JANPOH010000108.1:0-2140 GCA_031427895.1 Betaproteobacteria bacterium | reverse complement strand
TACACGCTGCTTTCGCGTCGCGAGAACCTCACGCTGAAGGGCCGGCAGGCGCTCAAGACGCTGTTGGCGGCGAACAAACGCTTGAATACGGCGTATCTGCTCAGGGAGTCCTTCGGTCAGCTCTGGGACTACGAGCGCGAGGGCTGGGCGCGGCGATTCTTCGAGAACTGGCGTGCGAGCCTGAAGTGGCAGCGCCTCGAACCCTACGAAAAATTCGCCCAGATGATCGATCGGCATTGGGATGGAATCGCCGCCTACTGCAAGCCAGAGAACAAAGTCTCGCTCGGATTCGTGGAAGGCTTGAACAACAAGATTCGTGTTATCCAGCGACGTGCATACGGGCTACGCGACGAAGAATACCTGCGGCTCAAAATCCTCACTTGCATGCTCCCCGCGCTCTAAAATGGCACAAATTCACCCACTCGATTCCGTGAAGACCCGAAAACATAATCCCTGTTCCTGCCGTGTCGATAGAACCATCACATCATCAATGCGGTTTGCTGCGCTCGCCACATCCGGCAAGCTACGACTTCCGGGTGTCCATCCAGATCTGCAGACGATCAACATCGTCGAGCAGGGACGCGAATTGCAAGCCAAATTCGGTGAGCCGGTATTCCACGCGTGGCGGCATTTCCGGGAAGGACTGCTTATCGACGACGCCGAAGCGCTGAAGTTTGCGCAGACGCTCGTTCAACACCTTGGTCGATAATCCCTCCACGGCTTTTTGCATCGCCCCCGGTCGATGGACGCCATCGCGCACCAGGCGTATCACCGATAACGACCACTTGCAGCCCACGATGTCTTCGACCATCGCGCTAACTGCGGGACGTAACGGCTGTAATTTATTTTCTGCTTTTGCTGCCATAAGATGTACCGTTTTGTGCCTACCCTACGCTTTGGTGCGTACTGGCTGACCCGACGCAACACGATTAGGGTGCGCTGGTTATCATTCTACAGGAGCACATTATGAAGACGACCCTGGCGGTAGCCATACTGGCGATACACATTGGCCCGGCGCTGGCCGCCGACCCCGCGCCAGTGCCGTACCCCGCAGGCTACCGCGACTGGCATCACGTGAAAAGTATGGTCATCAACCAGGGGCATCCGCTCTATCAGAGCTTCGGCGGCATTCATCACATCTACGCTAATCGGCAGGCGATGGATGGCTACAAGAAAGGAAAATTCCCCGATGGCGCGGTGATCGTGTTCGACTTGCTGGATGCAAAGTCCGCGGACAACGCCGTGACCGAGGGTGAGCGCAAAGTGGTCGGCGTGATGCACAAGGACGCCAGGAAATACAAGGACACCGGCGGCTGGGGCTACGAAGGTTTCGCCAAAGACAGCGCCACTGAACGCGCGGTCGGCAAAAACGCCGCCAGCGCGTGTCATCAGTGCCACATATCGCAGAAGGACAAGGATTTCGTGTTCAGCGCGCCCCGAAAATGAAAAGAGACTTTTCTACCCCTCGACCTTCACCCCCGCCATCTTGATAACCTTGCCCCACTTTTCCACTTCGTCACTCAGAAATTTGGTGAACTCGGCGGGCGTGCCGCCGACCGGGTCAATGCCCATCTGCACCAGGCGCTCGCGCACGTCCTGACGTTTTAACGCGGGCATGATTTGCGCGCTCAATTTATCGATGACGGCCTTGGGCGTGCCGGCGGGCGCGAGCCAGCCGACCCACGTGCCGCCGGTGACGTTGACGCCGGTTTCGATCAGCGTGGGGATTTCCGGCGCTACCGCGACGCGCTTTTCCGATGCCATGCCCAGCGCCTTGATCTTGCCGCCGCGCACGTGCGGCAGCATCGAGCCGGGGGTGTCCATCATCACCTGAATCTGGCCGCCGATTAAATCCTGCAACGCGGGCGCGGTGCCTTTGTACGGCACATGAACCATTTTGATGCCCATCGATGACATCAGCAGTTCCGTCGTGAGATGCGCCGCCGCGCCCACGCCGCTGGAGGCAAACGACAGCGCGCCCGGTTTGGCCTTGGCCAGCGCCACCAGTTCTTTGGCGTCTTTCGCGGCGAGCGAGTTGGTGGCGCACACGATCAGCGGCGCGGTGGCAAGCAGAGACACTGCTGCAAAACTTTTCACCGAGTGATACGGCAGCTTCGGATACAACGTTTGATTCGCGGCG
>JANPOH010000107.1:0-4281 GCA_031427895.1 Betaproteobacteria bacterium | reverse complement strand
CTCGTCGCTGACGATGAGAAGCCCGGCGGCGGCATCCACCTCGACCGTGACGCCGGCTTGCGCCGCAGCTGGACGCAAGAGGTCGGCACAGGCGGCGAGCAAGGACGCCAGATCCAAGGCCGGAAAAGCGACCCTCCAGTGGTGGCAGGGGTAATTTTGGGGGGATGGGGATGCCCCGGGAGCCCTGGCTGGTTGCGCGGTAATCACCTGGCTGGTCGCCAGCTATGCCAGCACCGGCGAGCCGGTGCATACCTTCAGCGGCATGTTTGTCGGCGACCTGATGTCCGACGTGTTGAAGCTCATCACCTATTTCGGCGTGATGGTGATACTGGTGTATTCACGCGACTATATTTCGCCGCGCGGCATGTTTCGCGGCGAGTTTTTCGCGCTGGTGATGTTCGCAACACTGGGCATGATGGTGATGATCTCGGCCAATCACCTGCTCACGCTGTATCTCGGGCTGGAGCTCCTCAGCCTGTCGCTGTATGCGATGGTGGCCCTGCAGCGCGGTTCGGCCACCGCCACCGAGGCGGCGATGAAGTATTTCGTGCTCGGCGCGCTGGCCTCCGGCATGCTGCTGTATGGCATGTCGATGATCTATGGCGCGACCGGTTCGCTTGAAATCACGCGCATCGCGTCGGTCATCGCCGACGATGGCTCGAAAAATCTGGTGCTGATATTCGGCCTGGTGTTTCTGGTCGCCGGCATCGGCTTCAAGCTCGGCGCGGCGCCGTTTCACATGTGGCTGCCTGATGTCTATCACGGCGCCCCCACCGCGGTGACGCTGTTCATCGGCTCGGTGCCCAAACTTGCCGCGTTTGCGTTTGTGATCCGCCTGCTGGCGCAGGGCCTGGGCGCCGTGGAGCTGCAGGGGCATTGGCAGCAGATGCTGGCGGTGATGGCGGTGCTGTCGCTGATCGTGGGCAATATCACGGCGATAGCCCAAACCAATTTAAAGCGCATGCTGGCCTACTCGACCATTTCCCACATGGGTTTCCTGCTGATAGGCATCCTCTCGGGCGGCTTGAACGGCTACGCCTCAAGCATGTTTTACGTGGTGGTGTACGTGCTGACGAATCTCGGCGTCTTCGGCATGATCATGCTGCTGTCGCGCAAGGGCTTCGAGGCGGACAATCTCGATGATTACAAAGGCCTGAACCAGCGCAGCCCGTGGCATGCTTTCCTGATGCTGTTGCTGATGTTTTCGCTGGCGGGCGTGCCGCCGACGGTGGGGTTCTACGCCAAGTTCGCGGTATTGCAGGCGATCGTCGAAGCGGGGCACCTCTGGCTGGCGGTGATCGCGGTGGTGTTTTCGCTGATCGGCGCGTTTTATTACCTGCGTATCGTCAAGCTCATGTATTTTGACGATGCGGTGGACGACGCGCCGATAGCGCCCCGCGCGGATGTGCGCTTGCTGATGGCGGTGAACGGTATCGCGGTGCTGGCCTTCGGCATCTTTCCGCAGCCGTTGATGACGCTGTGCGCGAGCTCGATACTCGCCTCGCTCTAATTCATCCGCTCACTCACCCACTCACTCACCCGCGCGCGGCGCGGGACCCAACAACACCTGTCGCCATCACGGCGCGGCGTCGGCAATCGGCGGCAGCGAGCGCAGATACGCAATCATTGCCGCCAGATCGGCGGGCGTTAGCTGCCCGGTGGTATTGGTGATCACTTCCCCCATGGCCGCCGCGGGCACATCGCCGTCGGGCGTGATTCCCGCCGACAGAAAATCGGCAAGTTCTTTATCGCCCCATTTTTTCTTCAGCGTGGCGGGGGTGAGATTGGGTATGTCCTTGCCTTCGGGGCCTTTGCCGCCGGCGAGAAAACGATCCTTGCGCGGGCCGCCCATGAAATTGCGCGGCGTGTGGCATTCGCCGCAGTGGCCGAGCGCGGTCGAGAGATACGCGCCGCGATTGATTTTCGGCGTCGCCTTCGGATCGGGGGTGAAAGCGCCGGGCGTGAAATACAGCCACTTCCAGAATGTCACCGCAAAACGCAGGTTATACGGAAACCCTACGTCGTGCGGGCGGCTTGATTGCGCGTTCGCGGGCAGCGTGCGAAGGTAAGCCCACAGATCGCGCATGTCGCTGTCGGTCATGCCGGTAAACGAGGGGAACGGGAAAGCCGGAAAATAATTCGCGCCGTCGGGGCGTTTGCCGTGGCGTAACGCCTTTATGAAATCCGCTTCCGTCCATTTGCCGATGCCGGCGTTCGGGTGCGGCGTGATGTTAGGGCCGTAGAAGGTGCCGAATGGCGTTTTCAGCGCGCGTCCGCCTGCATAGCTGAGCGCGCCTTTTTTCTCCTCGGTGTGGCAACCCAGGCAGCCGGCGGTCTTGGACAGATACTCGCCGCGTTTGATGGCGGCCTGCGCCTGTGCCTGTGCCTGTGCGGGCGCAACCGCGCCGGCACAGAACACCATCACCATTGCATTGCGCGCCATACGAACTATCGGAACCATCGACGTAGCCATGACTCTTCATCCCCATGCATAAGAAAACCCCGCCGGAGCGGGGTTTTTGTTTGCTTAATGCCCGTTGTTTCCCGCGATTACTTGGCGCGGAAGTTTTCGTGGCAACCGCCGCAGGATTTACCCACGTCGGCGATTGCAGCCTTGACGGCGGCTTCGTCGCCGCCTTTGGAGACTTTGACCAATTGCGCGATCATGCGCTGCATGGTGTCGGCACCTTCCTTGAACTTGGCGTTTTCTGTCCACACGGTCGGCAACGCACGGGTTTTTTCGTCTTTCGTGTTTTCAACGAAACCGTCCCACGGCATTTTGCCTAACACCTCAAGGTAGCCCGCATTACGCACCACGGTCTCGGCGTTATAAGGCGCTTTACCGGACGGCATGCCGGAAATGGGTCCCCAATATTTTCCCACCAGCGTCATCGCGGCTTGGCGCTGTTTGACCAGCACCTCTGGTTTGGCTTGCGCGAAAGCGGCGGCGCCGTAGCCCGTGCCTACCAGCAGCGCGACACCACTCAAAATCAGTTTCATCTTCATGCGGAACTCCTAAGTTATTGAAATGTAACGTTTTTTTAATGAATGCATCCACATCGATCTTAACTTTTTGCTGCACCAACCCCTACGTAAAAACCGCCAGAGCCGCGATTACTACGCAAACCCAGCATTACCAACAACGAGTCTAGCCGAGTAGCGTGTACGTAGTCAATTCGCCATGACTTTTTCGGGTCTTGTCAGCCTTTTCAATTCAGGTCTGGCGCGCTGCTGCGCGAGCGCTTGACCGCGCCGCGCAGTTTTTTGCCGTCCAGGCGGCGCTGCTTTGCCGCCCGCGACGGGCGCGTGGCCTTGCGCGGTTTGGGTTTGTGGCTGGCCGCGCGGATTAACTCGACAAGACGCTCCAGCGCATCGGCGCGGTTGCGGCTTTGCAGGCGGAAGCGTTGCGCGGCAATCGTAATCACGCCCTCCGTGGACACACGATTGCCCGCCAGCACCAGCAGGCGCGCGCGAACGTCGTCGGGCAGCGAAGGCGACCGCGCGGCATTAAAGCGCAGTTGCACGGCGGTCGAAACCTTGTTGACGTTTTGCCCGCCGGGGCCGGAGGCGCGCACGAACGACTCCTCGATCTCGGGATCCAGTAACGAAATGGTGCGTGTGATGCGAATCATGATGCCGATAGTTTACGGTAAACTTGTTGCCATGACACGATACGCACGCACGCCGCTGCCGTCACGCCTGGGCTTCGCCGCCGGATTCGCCATCTGCGCGGGCTTGCTGGCCTATGCGTATTACCTGCAATACGTGGCGTTACAGAACCCTTGTCCGCTGTGCATGGTGCAGCGCGTGGTATTTTATTTGTTGGCGGCGGTGTTTCTGCTCGCCGCGCTGCATGGGCCCGCGCGGCGGGGACGCTTGATCTATGGCATCGCCGCGTTCGGGGTCGCCGCGCTGGGCGCGGCGGTGGCGGCGCGCCATGTGTGGCTGCAATATTTGCCGGCTGACCAGGTGCCCGCGTGCGGGCCGGGGCTGGAATACATGATTAAAAAATTTCCGCTCGCCGATGTGCTGACCAAAGTGCTGATGGGTTCAGGCGAATGTGCCGAAGCCGGGTGGATGTTTCTCGGCTTGACGATAGCCGGATGGTCGCTGACGTGGTTTGTGCTGCTCGGTGTGTTAGCGTTGTATCTGGCGTTTCGTCAAAGCCATTAACAATTAAGCGGGAATGTCCGGTGTCAGTTGCCGCTGCAGCAGGATGATTTGATCTTTGACGAAGAGCTTGCGTTTTTTCAGGCGCTGCACTTGCAGTTGATCGTGCGG
>JANPOH010000106.1:0-6336 GCA_031427895.1 Betaproteobacteria bacterium | reverse complement strand
CAGCGGAACGCCATCGCGCAGTTTTCCGCTGGCCGCAGGCCGTAGCGATAGTCGCGCCAGCTCGGAGACGACCGCGCCTACGGTCTTGTTTTGCCGGGCGGCAAGCCCCTTGGCGGCAGCCAAAACGTCGTCATCAATAGCCAGTGTGGTGCGCATAAACACCTCCTTCCGTATTCCGTATCATACATCAAACATCAAATTGCGGGAATTGGTCTTCATCCGCTCGTGTATTCCAAGTATGCCTTCCTTGAAAATATAAAGAATATATAATAAAAACAAATACTTATGAAATATAATGCTGTCGCTACCGCAACTCCTTGCCACTTTATGAAACGGCATCACTTTTTGCATTTGTCAGGCGCGATAGGCGCATCGCTGGTGGCGGTGACCGGGGCGCTGGCAGCGCAGCCCGCTCCCGCAGGTTCAGGGCAGGCATGGCCGGCCAAGCCCATCAAGTTTGTCATGACCGCCCCGGCCGGCAGCTCGATTGACGTGATTGGACGCATCCTCGGCGACAAGCTCAAAGATGCATTGCGTCAACCGGTGGTTGTTGAAAACCGCGCGGGCGCGGGCGGCACCATTGCCACCGATTTCGTTGCCAAGAGCGCGCCGGACGGCTACACGCTGGTGTTGTCATTCAATGGCCCGCTGTCCTTCGGTCCGCATCTTTACGCGAAGTTGCCGTACGATCCATTCAGGGATTTGCTTCCCGTCATCACCACCACCAGCCAGCCCAATGTGCTGGCGGTGAGCAGCGCGATTGCGGCCACCTCGCTGAAGGAACTCATAGCCCATGCCAGGGCCCATCCCGGCAAGTTAAGTTACGCCTCGGTGGGCAACGGCAGTTCGTCGCATCTGACGATGGAGCTATTAAAGTCGATGACAGCGCTCGACATCGTGCATGTGCCGTTCAACGGCTCGCCGCCCGCGATTGCCTCGGTGGCGGGTAACGACACGCAACTGCTGTTTGCGGTGCCGACCGCGATCACGCCGCTTGCCAAAGCCGGTAAAGTGAAGTTGCTCGCGGTGTCGGGCGCCACGCGTTATGCACTGACGCCGGATTTGCCCACGGTGGCCGAAGCGGGCTTGCCTCAATTTGAAGCGCTGGCGTGGAACGGCGTGCTGGTGCCTGCGGGTACGCCGGCGGAAATCGTGGCGCGCTTGAACCGCGAATTGAACGCCGCGTTGAAGGTGCCCGATGCGCGGGAAAAACTTAACAGCGCAGGTCTTGAGCCGGTAGGCGGCACCGCCGAAGCATTTCGCGCGCTCATCCAATCCGAAAGCGACAAATGGGGGCCGATCATCCGGCGCATTGGCGCGCGGGTGGATTGACTGTGCGCGCGGCGACGTAAAACCGCGTAAAGTAACGCGATTGAACCCAAGGAGACACCATGTCCGACGAAGATATGAAAGCAGAACTCGAACGCCTGCGCAATGAAAACGCCGCGCTGAAAAAAGGCGCGGCTACGGGTATTTCCATGAAAGTCAGCGAGAAGGGCGCGGTGTCGATCTACGGCATGGGGCGCTTTCCCGTGACATTATACAAAGAGCAGTGGCTGAAGCTGCTGGATATGGAAGGTGAAATCCGCGCGTTCATTGCGGCGAACGATGCTAAGTTGAAGACCAAGGGCTGATTTAGTTGGAAAATCAGACCTGATTAGATAGCGGTGACGAAACGGAGTTCTGCGACCGACGAAAATCGACCCAAAGCGGCCATTTGGGAAATTGACCTGTCCCGTTTAGTATCCGTGTCGTCGAGATACTCCTATAGCTGTCACCTCACGGGCCGACGTAATCGAGCCGCTGGCGCCCACCTGAGTCTCGAGCATGTTCTTATGAATTGCGTGTAATGAAATGATTGCGTACTGTATCGACAAGGGTTTGGTCGTTCCTGCACGATGACAGTTCAGTCTGACGATCAAGGAGGTGAACTGATTGAAACAGCGCTTGACAGCGATGCGAAAACGCTGCGCGAACTACTGGGCAACCCACATAGTCCAGTGGCACCTTCGCTTGGCGCTCGCCGCGCGGCGGCTTCGCGATTGGGTCGGGGTCTTCGCTGTAAGCCTGTTCTCATTTGCAATCGCCAGCACCGTTCTTCTAGTTCCGCAGGTTCGGGCGACCGCGGACAACTTTCAGCCGGTCGAGGCTGTTCTGTCTCAGCTCGGCGCCACTTACGGGACAATCCTGGCGCTCGTTTTGACCCTCTCCATCATTCCAATACAGCGGGCAGCCGAGGTCTGGTCGCCGTCTATCATCCGGCTATATCGGCGGGATCCCGCTACCTATGTGACGTTCGTGTCCCTGAGCGTGCTTTGCGCAGTAAGTTTTTTGCTTACGGTCCGGCAGCTGTTTCCGATACCGGTGAGCGTGGTGCTAGCGCTGTCCTTGGCCGCCCTGGGTGCCAGCTTGGATATGCTGCGATGGTACCATGGTCACATATGCCGCCTACTGGATCCGATTCATGCGGTCAGTCTGGCTTTGAAAGAAACGAAACAGACGATTGATCGCACGAAGATACACGTCACACGAATCTCGCGGCTACAGCATCAACTGCTCAGCGCCGACCAACAGCGCGAGTTGAGTGTTGGAGCTATCGAATCCGCCGTCTACCCTCGAATTCCGGGCTATCCGGGCTCGATCAACTTCTGGATACATGATCTCGCGGAAATAGGGATAAAAGCGGTAGCGCGCGGCGAGAAGTTTCTGGCAAAGACCGCAGTGTTCGCGATGGCCGATCTCACGCTCTACTATCTGTCATCCAGGAAGTTCAATTTGACGCTGAGGCCCGCGCCTGAAGCCATGTTTCTTGCGATGACCTCGGATGTGAGTGTTGTCACGGACCGTGCCTACGAAGCATTGCAGGAAGTGAGCCGCTTGGCCGTGACCCAAGGTGACGAGTCAACGGCGATACGCGTATCGGAGGCATATCAAGTGATAGCGATTCACACGGCCTGCCTCGGAGCACCGGCGTTCCATGGGGGAACCGCACCGCTCACCTTCGGCCCGATCTTCTACGCTTTCGCATGCGTCAAATACGCACAGTCTAAGGGTCTTGACGAAGTCGCATTCCAGAGCGCTGGCATTCTCTCCAAGGTGGCGGAGGCCACACCCAAGAACATTGCCAAGACCGATATTCATGTGCCGGTGATTGATGGCCTCTTTGAAATTGCCATGTATCTCTATGGAAAACGCAGCTACGGGCTTGCGGAGGTGGTAAACGGCCACCCCTTCAACATCCTCGCGCAGTTGCTTCAGCGGCAAGACTATTACTTCGATGATGTCTTGCGGCACGTTCTGGAGAAAATGGAAAGGTTAGCGCCCTTCGCGATCGTAAGCGAGTCGATGGCGGGGCGCCTGAGCACAGTTCATCCGCTCGGGAAAGCCTACGGGCTGGTCAGTCCGAATTCGCTCGGTTACCTTTTTGAACAGGCTGCAGCGACTCTGCCGAGACTGGACGCGGAGCGCGAATGGATCAATCCTTACCATGACCTGATCGATATTGCGGACATCATCGCGGATCATCTGCGCAAGATGGCCGAGAACAATGAATTTGGCGAGAGCTTCTTGCTTTGGGAGATCAATCAGTCGATCAAGCATATTTCAAAGGTGATCGCGAGAATAGTGGACCAGCCACTGCGTCAAAATCACGATGACGAAAACGATCTTATAGACAAATTGCTTTCGATATTGGCGTTCTATTGGGTGGCTTTCCGTGGCAAGAAGACGACAAGCGGACAGCGAGCAGACGACTGCTGCGAGTCCCTGATGTTCATCGGCCTGCTGTTTTTCGAACGAGGACATCCCGAAGTGCTCCGCGCCTGCACCTCAAATATCCGTTCCATCGTCGATTCGTATTGCGAGATTGGGCAGCCGCCCGCACCGTACTCCATCGGCGATCTGTTTGCCCATCTCTGGGGAATCAGAATGATCTTGATCGCGAGGCATAACAGCACCCTGACCCAGGAAGTGGATCGGGCGTTGACGGCGAAGCCACGCGCACTTACGGACGAGCAGTGGCAGGCCACTCAGGAGCCGATCATGCGCCGGCGCCAACAACTCGAAGAGCGTCTAGCGCAAAGCGATGACCGTTTGGGGCGCCCGGATAGCGGGGTAAGCCTGCTTCGCAGATTGCTGCAAGAGGCACCCGCTTAGTCCGACCGAACTGCAACGGGCGGAGGTTGGGGTGCAACTGATCCGGACCCTTTTGCTTGATTTTCTTACGGGCCAAGCTCGATTGCTTGGGACGTCGGCTAGTGGCCGATTCCCGACTTTGTCAGAACGCAATTTCGCTCAAATCAGCCGCTGTATTTCAAATCGAAATTAAACCTCTCAATACAGATTACCTACTCCGGCGCCTTGCCCCACAGTTCTTTCAGCCGCGCATCGCGTCCGCAACCGTTGCGATAGAGTTTGTAGCGCACCGGATTTACCTGATAGTAGTTCTGATGGTATTCCTCGGCGCGATAAAACTCGCCCGCCTTGGTGATCTCGGTGACGATCTCTGCCTTGAACGGCTTGGATTTATCCAGCGCCGTTTTGGATGCCACGGCGAGCTTGCGTTGTTCATCATCGTGATAAAAAATTCCGCTGCGGTATTGCGAACCGTGGTCACAGAACTGCGCGTTTTTCACCGTCGGGTCGATGTTCACCCAGAACACCTGCAACAGTTTTTCGTAGGTCACTTTCGACGGGTCGTATTCGACTTGCACTACTTCGGTGTGGCCGGTGCGTCCGGTGGAGATCTGTTCGTAAGTCGGATTCTTCGTATGCCCGCCCATGTAGCCGGAGATGGTGGAAATCACGCCCGGCAGCTTGTCGTAGGGCGGCTCCATGCACCAGAAACAACCGCCGGCGAAGGTGGCTTTGGCGGTTTTGACCGCAGGCGATTGAGCTAAGGCAGGCGCCGAGCCCGCCGCGCCAACCATCAACAGCGCGGCGACTACAAACCACTGACGAAACTGAAACATCATTTTCTCCTTGAAAACACGCGGTAACGACCGCGATTCCTGTCTTGGTCGGACTTTGAGTCGCGGACTTACAGCGGACAGTGGTACGGTAAAGTACAGCCATCGTAAGGCCAGACTACTTAATTCGACACAGCGTGTAAAAAGGTTACACGCATTCCACGCCACGCGGCGTAAATAAAAGGATATTCCATGAGTGCAACGCAAACCAACACAGAAGTAGCCACCCTCGGCGGCGGCTGTTTCTGGTGCCTCGAAGCGGTGTTTGATAACCTGAAAGGCGTCATTTCGGTCGAGTCGGGCTACATGGGCGGCCCGCGTCCGAATCCCACCTACGAGCAGGTGTGTGCGGGCGTATCCGGCCATGCCGAAGTGATTCAGATCACGTTCGACCCGGCGGTGGTGACGTTTACCGAAATCCTGGAAGTGTTTTTCGTCATTCACGATCCGACCACGCTGAACCGGCAGGGCAATGATGCCGGCACGCAATACCGCTCGGCGATTTTTTATCATTCGCCGGAGCAGAAAGCAGTGTCAGCGCAGGTGATTGCGAACTTGAGCGGGGCAGGGTTATGGCGCGATCCGGTGGCCACCGAAGTAACACCCGCGACGGTGTTTTACATCGCCGAGGACTACCATCAGGAATACTTTGCGCGCAATCCCGGCGCGGGGTATTGCCAGTTCGTGGTGGCGCCCAAAGTGGCGAAGTTCCGCAAACACTTCTTGAGCAAGTTGAAGAAGGCGGGCTGAAGGGGAAAAGCCTTCACCGCGGAGGCGCGGAGGCGCAGAGGTACCGCAGAGAACCCCTAACGTCTGTTTTGGTTTTCTCTGCGTTACCTCCGCGTCTCCGCGCCTCTGCGGTGAATCTTTTCCTTAATAGTCGCCCGAACTTCCGCCGCCGCCCGAATCACCGCCGCCGCCGGAAAAGCTGTCGCCACCACCACCGCCGCCGCTGGAACTCCACCCGCCCGACGAGCTCGACCAACTATCGCGGCTGTGATTAAGACCGCCAAAGCCGCGTCCGCGCTGGCGCCGGCATCGCCTTCCAGTTGCTTGATGACCGCCGCGAGGCCGTCCTCGACGCCCTTGTCGAACTGGTTTGCCTTGAATTGCGGCGCGATGACATTGCGGATGGTGCGGCTGGCGACCACATCGGGCACCGTGCCTTTGAGCCTGCGGCCTACCTCGAAGCGTATCTTGCGCTCCTTGGGCACGATCACCAGCAGCAGGCCGTTGTCCTTATCCTTCTTGCCCGGCTTCCAGGTCTCGAACACACGCGTCGCGTAGTGCCCGATGTTGTCTTCGCCGAGCGTGGCAATGGTCAGCACCGCGATTTGATTGGTGGTTTTGGCTTCGTGCGCCTTGAGCG
>JANPOH010000105.1:0-24694 GCA_031427895.1 Betaproteobacteria bacterium | reverse complement strand
CCTCACTCTACTTTTATCCCCGCCGCCTTATTCACCCGCGCCCACTTCGCCATCTCCACCACCAGCAAGCGTAGGGAGCAATAACCGAAGGGCCATACCCCGTATGGGAAGTAAGCACAGTAGACATGCGGCGCAATGCGCTGCGCTTATTGGCGCCCTACGGCGTGCTGTCCAGATACGTCGAAGCTACTGCGCGCTACTCCATCCCTCACTCTACTTTTATCCCCGCCGCCTTATTCACCCGCGCCCACTTCGCGATCTCCACCACCAGGTGTTTTTGAAACACCTCCGGGCTGCCGCCGATCGGCTCCGCGCCGTCCGTCGCGAGTTTTTGCCGCACGTCGGGCAGGGCGATGACTTTGTTGAGTTCGCTGTTGATGCGCTGGATCACGCCGGCGCGCGTGCCTGCTGGGGCGAGCACGCCGTACCAACTGGTCGTGGCGTAATCGCCGGCGATGGCTTCGGCGACGGTGGGCAGTTCGGGCATCGCCGCCGAGCGCTTGGCGCGCGGCCCGAGGCTGAACGCGGGCGTTAACCGTTTCCTTTTCCCTCGTCGCACAAAGGCCGCACAAAGTGCTACCATTTTCCCATGATTGACTGGTCTTCTTGCCCCGACGTTGAACGCGACCTGGATCGCGTCAGTGGTGCCTGGGTTTTTCGAGGCACTCGGGTTCCTGTTGCGGCGCTCTTCGAAAACCTCGAAGAAGATGCTTCCATCCACCAGTTCATTGAGTGGTTTCCAGGCGTTTCGTTATCTCAGGCTCGTCACGTTCTGGAGCACGCTGCCAAATCTACTTTGTTAGTCGCATAAGTGCGCGTCTTGTTTGACCAGGGGACGCCGGTTCCGCTGCGGCAAGCTCTCGCGGGCCACAATGTCTCTACCGCCTATGAGCTTGGGTGGGCAACTTTGAAGAATGGCGAGTTGTTGCGCTCTGCCGAAGAGCAGGGGTTCGAGGTTTTTGTTACCACCGATACCAATCTCCGCTACCAGCAAAACCTTACGGCCCGGCAAATTGCTGTTGTTGTTCTCTCGACGACAAGTTGGCCTCGCATACGGGTTGCCGTGGAGCGCGTTGCTGCCGCTGTAAATTCGGCATCCGTTGGCAGCTACGTAGAGATTTCTATCCCGTAAAACGGTTAACCCCACGCCCAAGCAAGCGTAGGGTGGGCACGCGCTTTGTGCCCACGCATTGCAGAGTTCCCGGCTTCGGTCGCGTGGGCAAAACAAAGGGCGTTTTGCCCACCCTACAGATTGTTCTCATGGGATCGCCCAACAGCGGGCGCAATAACCGAAGGGCATTGCGCCGTATGGATGGTAAGCACAGTAGGCATGCGGCGCAATGCGCTGCGCTTATTGGCGCCCTACGGTGTGCTACCGCGCGCTATTCCGCCCCTCACTCTACTTTTATCCCTGCCGCCTTAATCACCCGCGCCCACTTCGCCATCTCCACCACCAGGAGTTTTTGAAACACCTCCGGGCTGCCGCCGATCGGCTCCGCGCCGTCGGCGGCGAGTTTTTGTTTTACGTCGGGCAGGGCGAGGACTTTGTTGAGTTCGCTGTTGATGCGCTGGATCACGCTCGCGCGTGTGCCTGCGGGCGCGAGCACGCCGTACCAACTGGTGGTGGCGTAATCGCCGGCGATGGCTTCGGCTACGGTGGGCAGTGCAGGCATCGCCGTTGAGCGCTTGGCGCTGGTGACCGCCAGTGCGCGCAGCCGCGTTGAACGCACGAAGGGCTGTGACGAAATAATGCTGGCGAACGTAAGCTGCACTTGTCCGGCGATGGTGTCGGTCATGGCCGGCCCCGCGCCTTTGTGCGGCACGTGTACCATTTTGATGCCGGTCGCCATTTGCAGCAGCACGCTCGCCAGATGCCCGGAACTGCCGGTGCCGCCCGAGGCGTAGTTCAGTGCATCCGGTTTGGCTTTGGCGAGTGCTACGAGGTCTTTCACCGAGCGCACCGGCAGCGACGGATGCACTACCAGTAAAAACGGCGCTTCCGCCAGCAGAATAATCGGCGCCAGATCTTTGATCGGATCAAACGGCAGGTTGGCATACAGGCTGGGGTAGATGCTGTAGCCGCTGGTGACCGAGAGCAGAGTGTAGCCATCCGGCGCGCTTTTCGCGACGAAGCCCGCGCCGATGGCGCCCGCGGCACCGGTGCGGTTATCAACGATCATCGATTGCCCGATGGTCTCGGACAGCTTCGCGGTGAAGGTGCGCGTCATCAGATCGGCCGCGCCGCCGGGCGCTTGCCCGACGACAAAGCGCACGGGCTTTATGGGGTACGGCGGCTCGCTGCCTTGCGCCTGAACGCTGGCGTGCATCAGTAGCAGGGCTGCGCCGCTAAAACTATATAAGTATTTGTTTTTAAACAAAATTTTTAGATTGAATATTTATGCCGCCGCCAGCGTTTTTTCCGCCCACGCGGCGTAGGTGCCGGTATCGATCATTTTGCGGCGGATCACCTGCCGCAGCGTGTTGAGTTCATCGGGTGTGGGTGCGGGCGTGGGCACGGCTGCACCCTTTACGCCCAGATCAAACCCCGTGTTCGCCTGAATATCATCCAGCGTCCACGGCGCATGAATGGTGTCGAGCCGCAGCACGCCCCCATCGTTCACATCTTTTTCAAAACGGAAATTCGCCTTGGGCGTGACCACTTTGCTGGGATTGCCGAGGCGAATCATGTCGGGCGGCGAGCTGCCGGCGGCGGAAATGTAATCGACCTTCTCCACCAGCGAGCGCCGCGTGTGTTCGGTGCGAAACACCACCGTGCGCCGCGCGCAGTAATAAATCATGCCGCCGCCGTAGCCGCCGGGAAAGCGCGCCTGCGGCTTGTCGATATCCGGCCCCAGTTGGTGCAGATTGTAATTGCCGTGACGGTCGATCTGCACGCCGCTGACAAAAAACAAGCCCAGCTCGCCGCGCTGCGCCAGAAAATGAAACTGGCGCGAGGTTTTGAACGGATTGAACACCGAGTTCAGAATAATCAATTCGGCGTTCGGTGCATGCAGTGCCTGTGCCAGCAGCAAACCTGCCGCCGGTATGTGCGATAACGCGCCGCAGGCGGAAATTTCGTTGTCACGCACCTCGCGCGACAACAGGATGGCCATCAATTCGGCTTCGTTGTAATCCATCAACTGCCCACCGCGCGCGACGGCTGCTTCCACTCCAGCGGCACAAAACGCGCCACGTACTCCGCGTGATCGCGCACGTCATGCACGTGCGTCTGCAAATACGCCGCGAAGGCTGCGTCGTCGCGCGAGGCGATCACGTATTCGCGCATGTGGATTTTGTCCGGCCCATACAAACCCTGACACCCGGCGGGGTGCGCGCCAAACGGCGCGTGCGCCACGCTGTCCACGTGAATCGATGGAATAAACGCGCCGGTGGATTCCTTCTCCGTCAGCCGATCCACAATACGCTCGGCGGTGACAATCACATGCTTTGATGCCTCTGCCAGCATCACCGCTTCGACCTCGTAGCCGCACGACACATTGCCCTGGCGATCCGCCACCTGTGCGTGAAATATCGCCACGTCGGGCCGCAGCGCTTTCGCCACCACGGATTTTTTGCTGCTATCAAAAGGATCGGCGGCGATCACCATGTCGTCGCGCTTTTTCAATAGATCCGTGCCGACCAAGCCGAAGATCGGCACGTAGGGTACTCCCATAGACCCAGCCTGGGCCTGTGCAAAGAGCACCCCTCAAGTATTGTCGAGCGACCTCACGCGGCCTTCGAGCACGTAGCGCGAGAAATTCGGCCCGGTGCGGGCGAATTCGCCCAGCGTGACGCTGCACGTATCGACAATATTCACCGCGCCCGCGCCCACCAGAAAATCGATATTGATATCGCCGCCCACCACGCCCACCACGCGCAAATCGCGCGTGCCCTGGCGCACCAGTTGGCGCAGCAAAGCCATCGGCGCGCGCTGCAGGTTGGCGCTCATGACGACCCGCGCACCGATTTTTACCGCTGCCGCGGCTTGTTCCAGCGTGTTTAGTTTGTCTGGCATGGCTTTCTCCGTGATTAAGGTTTTACACAGCGATGATGCGCCCGGCGCGTGAAGCTGGTCAAGGACGCGGCGCACCGATACTATTCCGCATCAAACCACTCGCCCTATTGGAGCCGCCATGTTCACCCGTATCGACCACGTCATGATTTGCGTGCCTGATTTACAGCAAGGCATCGCGCAGTACGAAAAAATGGGTTTTAACATCTACCCCGGCGGCGCGCATCCGGGCAAGGGCACGCACAACGCGATTGCGTTAAACGGCGATGACTACCTCGAACTGCTGGCGGTGCGCGACGCGGCGGAATACGCCGCCTCCGGCAATGCGGGCGGAGGTGGTGGAGGTGGCGCAGGGAACACCGGACTAACGGATTTCATCAAGGCTGGCGGCGGCATCCGCTACGTGGTGATCCAAAGCGACGATCTCGCAGCGGACGTGGCGGCCATGCGGGGGCGTGGCGTGGAGGTGAGTGACGCGATGGACGGCAGCCGCCGCACGCCGGCGGGGCTGGAACTGCAATGGAAATCCGCCGTGCTGGGCGCGAAGAATCCGCTGCCGATCTTTTTTATTCAGCACCTCACACCGATGGCCGAGCGCAGCAAACAAGTGCCGGTCGCGGGCAATCATCCCAACGGTGTTTATAAACTGGAGCGCGCCTATATCGTCACCCATGATGCCGAGAAGGAGGCGGCGGTCTACGCCAACGTGCTCGGCATACCCAAACCCACGTTGCATAAGGGCACGGTGGTGATGTCCGACATGGCGATATTTGAAATCGGCCCCACCGGGCTGGGCGTTGTGACGCCGTACGCGCCGGGGCCGGCGGCGGATCATCTCGCACGACGCGGCGCGGGCCCGTTTCAGGCGCTGTATCGCACCACCAGCATGGGCGCGGCGGCGAACTGGATGGAATCCCGCGGCCTGCCGCCGCCCGCGCGTGGCGTACGCAGCAACGGCGAGCACGCGATGCTGATGACGCCCGCCGATACCGTCGGCGCGTATATCGGCTTTGTCGGGCCGGCGTAAGGAACAAGGGGAA
Source organism: Betaproteobacteria bacterium (assembly GCA_031427895.1). GTDB lineage: Bacteria > Pseudomonadota > Gammaproteobacteria > Burkholderiales > SG8-41 > UBA5216. The sequence goes on along the minus strand of JANPOH010000105.1, from coordinate 19,642 downwards.
CAAGGGGAACAAGGGATTCAGCTCCCCGGCGGTCATACGACCGATACGCACATCGCAGCGCGCCAAGCCGGAAGCGAAAAGTGATGTGGTAGGGCGGGAGTAATCCCGCCTTCCGTGGCACTCACCGAAGGCGGGATACGCTATTCCCGCAATGCCTCATCCAGCATTGAAACCGGCAGCGCTTCAACGCCCGGCCCCAGCGGATAACGCTCTTTGCCGGGATAGACGACATAGGCCGCATTGGGTTTTATATCGGCGATGCCCGACCAGAAGCCCTTTGAGGGGCTGGGCGCGGATGCGCGTTTGATTTCCAGTGCGATACGTTTGTGTTTGCCCCGCGGGCGGTCGAGCACGAGGTCGATTTCCGCGCCGGCGGCGGTGCGAAAAAAACTCGCGCTGGTATGCGCACCACTGGCGGCAAGCGCCTGTTCGATGACCCAGCCCTCCCACGATGCGCCCGCAACCGGGTGGCCGAGCAGATCATCGAGTGTGCCGAGTCGCAGCAGTGCGTGCAACAAACCGCTGTCGCGCAGATAAATTTTAGGGCTTTTGACCAGGCGCTTCTTGAGGTTGGCCGCGAACGGCTGCAACTGGCGGATCATGAAGGTATCTTCCAGGGTATCGAGGTAGTGCTTCGCGGTGGGTGCGCTGACGCCAAGGCTGCCCGCGATCTTGGAAGCATTCCACAACTGCCCGTGATAATGCGCCAGCATTTCCCAAAATCGCCGCAGCGCCGTGGCGGGAATACGCACACCCAGTGCGGGTAAATCGCGTTGCAGATGGGTATCGATGAACGCCTCGCGCCACGCGAACGAGCGCGCATTGGCGGGCGCAAGAAAGCTGCCGGGAAAACCGCCGCGATTCCACAGCGTCGTGTGCGTGTCACGCGCGCCCGCAGCCACTTCGCGCATGGTGAACGGGGTAAGCTCGTGATAAACGATACGGCCCGCGAGGCTTTCCGAGGCTTGCCGGGATAAATCGGGTGACGCCGATCCCAGTAGCAGAAAGCGGCCGTTCCTGCGTTTCGTGTCCACCAGACTACGCAATACCGGGAACAGTTCGGGGCGGCGCTGGACTTCATCGAGAATCACCAGCCGGTCCGCCAGCGGCTCCAGATAGAGTTCAGGGTCGGCCAGGCGGGCTGCGTCCGAAGGCCGCTCCATGTCGAGATAAATCGCGTGGCCGAGCTTGCGCGCGACGTTGCGGGCGAGCGTGGTCTTGCCTACCTGCCGCGGGCCCAGCAGTGCAACCACCGGGAAATGGCGTAGCGAAGCCAGCAGCGCAGGCTCCAGATCACGTTTTTTCATCCTTGTATATTAAAAGGTAGGCTTTTAATTTACAAGTCACGTGCATTTTTCGGGGCATGCAAGGGTGCGGCTAACGTGGGATTTGATGTAACTATTTGTTTTTATTGGGTTTAAATTCATACTGCTGGCGGGCCGCACCTTGCTCGCTCCAGTCTCACTCCAATTTAAGCCCGCTCCCCTTGACGATCTTTGCCCAGCGCGCGATATCGGCCTTGATGTCCGCCGCAAATTGTTCAGGCGTGCCCCCCACCGGATCGCCGCCGATGGTGGTGAGAAAACGTTCCCGCATTTCCGGTGCGGCGAGAATTTTCGCCACCGCACCGTGAATTTTTTCAATCACGGGTCGCGGCGTGCCTGCGGGTGCGAGCATGCCGTACCATGCCGAGACATCGAAGCCGGTCAGCCCCGCTTCGGCGAAGGTGCCGATATCCGGCACCGAGGTGTGCCGCTTGGCACTGGTGAGCGCGACGCCTTTTAATTTGCCGGCTTTCAGATGCGCCTGCGCGGTGGGGATGGCGGTGGCGAGCAGCGGTATCTGCCCCGCCAGCACATCGATCACCGCCTGCCCGCCGCCCTTGTAGGCGATGTGCGTGAATTGCGTGCCGGTTTGCTGCGCGAACATCAGCATCGCCAGATGCGGCGTGCTGGCGTGGCCCGATGAAGAATAATTGATGCCCGGTTTACCCTTGGCGAACGCGATCAGCTCCTTGGTGTTCGATGGCGCAAACGACGGATGCGCCACCAGTATCAGCGGCAGCGCCGCCACCTTGGTGATCGGCGCGAAATCCTTGATCGGGTCAAACGGCAGCTTGGCATGGACCGACGGATTAATGACCATCGTGGCATCGAACGCCATCACCAGCGTGTAGCCGTCCGGGTTCGCTTGCGCGACGATGGCGGTGCCGATATTGCCGGTGGCGCCCGCGCGGTTGTCGATCAATACCTGCTGACCAAACACCTCACCGAGTTTTTGCCCTACCGTGCGCGCCAGCGCATCGGTCGAGCCGCCGGGGGCGAACGGCACGACCATGCGAATGGGTTTGGTTGGGTATGCTTGTGCGACGGTGTGGCCAGCGATCGCCATCAACGCTATGCCGCAGCAGGCGGCGAATGTTTTTTGCAAATCAGAGTGCATGGTTTCTCCTCGTTTATACTGCGCCATGCGACAGCGCGTGTTGCAGCAGTATGGCACACGCGCCAGCCCGTTTTTTTAAGGAACAATAATGGCAACAAGCACAGGCGCTGCCGGTCAGTTGCGCGCACGGCTCGCGCAGCCGGGTTTGATCACCGCGCCGGGCGTGTATGACATGATCTCGGCGCGCATCGCCGACCGCATGGGTTTTCCCGCGCTGTATATGACGGGCTTTGGCGTGGTGGCCTCGCATCTGGGATTGCCCGATGCGGGGCTGGCGACGTATTCCGATATGGTGGGGCGCGTCAGCCAGATTTGCACCATTGCAAAAACGCCGTTGATTGCCGACGCCGACACTGGCTACGGCGGATTGCTTAACGTGGCGCACACCGTGCGCGGCTATGCCAGGGCGGGCGCGGCGGCGTTGCAGATCGAGGATCAGGAGTTTCCCAAGAAATGCGGCCACACGCCGGGGCGGCGCGTGATCCCGTGCGAAGACATGGTGAAAAAAATTCGCGTCGCGGTCGAGGCGCGCGGCGAAGTCGGGGGCGACATCCTCATCATTGCCCGCACCGATGCGCGCACCGCGCATGGCCTCGATGAAGCGCTGCGCCGCGCGCAAGCCTACGCCAAAGCGGGCGCGGATATTTTGTTCGTTGAGTCACCCGAATCCGAACAGGAGATGCAAAAAATCTGCGCGAGTCTTGATTTGCCGTTGATGGCGAATATGGTCGAAGGCGGCAAAACGCCGGTGCTGTCGGCGCAGCGCCTCGAACAGATCGGCTACAAGATCGCGATTTTTCCGGGCACCGGATTTCTGGCGGCGGGCGCCGCGCTGCAATCGATTTACCAGACGCTGAAGCACGACGGCTCCAGCGTCAACGTCACCGCGCCGCTGCATGATTTTTCGGCGTTCACCCAATTGATGGGTTTTCAGCAAGTGTGGGATTTCGACAAGCGGCACGCGGATGAATAGGAGCGCAGTTATGAAAATCGTTTCCATTGCAGCCGGCTGCATGCCGGCGATGTTGAAGTGAACCCAACTCAAGGACGACAATGAACACCTATCCCAACGCAGGAACGCCCCGCTTCGGCCCGTTGCCCGAAAGTGACATGACCGAGGCGCAAGTCAAGGCTGCGCGCGAACTCGCCAGCGGCCCGCGCGGCAAGATGAGCGGCTCCGGGCCCAACATCGTGCTGTTGCGCAGCCCCGAACTGTTGAGCCATACGCAGAAGGTTGGCGCGTATCTGCGTTACAGCAGCGCGTTACCCGCGCGGCTGAATGAATTCGCCATTTGCATCACCGCGCGCCAATGGAATGCCAACGTCGAGTGGATGGCGCACCATCCGCTCGCATTAAAAGCCGGGCTGAATCCGGCGGTGGCGGAAGACCTCGCGCAAGGCAAACGCCCCGCTAATATGCAGGACGACGAAGCCGCCATCCACCAGTTTTGCACGGAATTGCACCAGACCAAAAAAGTCAGTGATCCCACCTACAAAGCCGTGTTCGATCTATTCGGCGAGCGCGCCGTGGTGGAATTGATCGCGTTGACGGGGTACTACACCATGCTGGCGATGGTGCTCAACGTGGCGCAGCAGCCGTTGGCGGGTGGGGTGCCGCCGCCGTTGCCGATGCTCAAATAAATAGTCGCCGGCAGGTTTGTAGCCCGAAAGGAGCGCAGCGTATCACGGGGTTGTCACGATCCCGTAATACGCTGCGCTCCTTTCGGGCTACTCGCCACATGAAATTTGATGCAGCTTTAATCCACCCGTATCCCCGCCGCCTTAATCACGCGGCTCCACTTCGCTGTCTCCACCGCATTGCGCTTGACCGCCGCTTCCGCCGTGCCGCCGAGTGGCGTGATACCCAATTCGCTCCAGCGCTGTTGCAGCGCGGGCGCTTTGACAAACGTATCCACGTCGGCGGCGAGTTTGCGCACGATGTCGGCGGGCACTTTGCTGGAAGTCGATAGCGTGTAGTACGGCACCGCTTCGTAATCCGGCAAGCCTGACTCGGCGATGGGTGCGATGTCGGGCAGATTCGACGCGCGGCTGCGCCCGGTGACGCCGAGCGCGCGCACCCTGGCGTTTTTCACATACGGCGTGGCGGAGGCGACGTTTTCGAACATCACCTGAATGTTGCCGCCGATCAAATCAATCATCGCGGGTGCGCTGCCTTTGTACGGCACGTGCGTGAGGTTGACGTTGGCCACCCATTTGAATAATTCCGCAGCCATGTGGATGGCGGTGCCCGCGCCTGCGGAGCCGTAATTGAGTTCGCCGGGGCGCGCCTTGGCGAGTGCGACGAATTCCCTGACGGTTTTTACCGGCACGGAAGGATGCACCACCAGCACGCCCTGCGATTCGCCGAGCAGCACGATCGGTTGCAGGTCGCGACCGGGGTCGTAGGTCAGCTTCGAGTACATCGCGTAGGCGGCGTTATGGCCGATGGTGGCTTGTATCAGCGTGTAGCCGTCGGGCGCGGCTTTGGCCACAAGATCGCCCGCGAGATGCCCGCCGGAGCCGGGACGGTTTTCGACGATCACCTGCTGGTTATAAAGCGACGTGAGGTGCTGCGCGGCGATGCGGCTTAACAAGTCAGAGATGCCGCCGGGCGCGGCGGGGCAGATGATGCGGATGGGTTTGGCGGGGTAGGCCGGCGTTTGCGCGTGGGCAGCGGCGACGACGCCAATCTCCAGAACGACTAACGCCGTTACGGCATTCCAATTCGGCATGGTGTTTCCTTGCTCAGGGGAGTTTTTAAATAAATGTTTAAAAACAAATAGTTATGATGATGCAGAGCGTCCGGGAAAGGCGTGCGCCCCGCGCCGGTCATTGGGGCAGCGGCTCGTAGCCTTCGGCCGCGGGCACTTCCAATGCGCTGGTGATGCCGCACAGCATGCCGTAGTAATTGATGACGGTTGTCAGTTCGATGATCCACTGTTCGCTGCGCGCGCCCTTGAGGGCATCGAAAGCGGCCTGGTCCACGCGGTTGGTTCGCATCAGTTGCTCGGCGTAGGCCACGATCTCGCGGTCGCCTGCCGGGAAGCGCGAGACCTCCGCGCGTTGCTTGACCAGATCGATGACGGCCTCGGGCACGCCGTTGCGGCGCGCGGCGTTGACCTGCGCGCCCCACACATACACGCCCTGACGCTCGCGCGCGGCGATCAGAATGCCGACCGAGCGCGCGCGCGGTTCGACGATGGAGGCGTCGCGGAAATAATCACCCAGGCTGAACACGGATTGCGCCATCGTCGGGCAGTGCAGCAGCACGCTGGCGGGGCCGCGGATGCCGCCGAAGACTTTCATTACGTGATCCACCAGCGGGTGGTGTTCGGCGGGCACAGCGGATTTGGCGGTGATCGGGGTAATTCTCGGCATGATGACGGTTCCTGATGTTGGATAGTTGTTGAAAGAATGCTTGGCGCAGGGACGAATTTACTCCGCCTTCAGCCCCGCTGCCTGAATAACTTTTTGCATGCGTTCGGTGTCGGCTTTGACCGCGGCGGCGAATTCCTGCGGCGTGCTGCCGACCGCTTCAACACCGGAGTTGAAAAAGCGCTCTTTGGTGTCGGGCAGGTCAAGGTATTTGCGCGACGCTTCGTTTAGCCGCGCGATGATCGCCGCAGGCGTTTTCAGCGGTACGAAAAGCCCATAGAACACCAGCGATTCGTAGCCCGGCACGGTGGCGGCGATGGTGGGCAGGCCGGGCGCAAGCACGGTGGGTTCGGCGCTGGTGGCGGCCAGCGCGCGCAGGCGGCCCGACTTCACGTGTTGCGTGACCGAGCCGGTGGTGGCGAACATCACCTTCACCTGGCCCGCCAGCAGATCGTTGACCGCGGGGCCGCCGCCCTTGTAACTGATGCGTACGAGATTCACGCCCGCCATGTATTTGAACAACTCCGCCGCGAGGTAGTTGGCCGAACCCACCGGGCCGGAGGCGTAATTGATATCGCCGGGTTTGGCCTTGGCGAGCGCGATCAACTCTTTCACCGATTGCACCGGCAGCGAGGGATGCACCACCAGAATATTCAGCGCGCGCGATGCCAGTACCACCGGCGTCAGTTGCGTCATCGAGTAATTGGCTTTCTCCATCAGCGGCGCGGTCCAGATCGTATTGTTGTGGACCAGCACGGTGTAGCCGTCGGGCACGGCGCTCGCCACCATTTGCGCCGAGACATGCGTGCCGCCGCGATTATCCACCACGAACTGCTGGCCGAGATGCGCGGTAAGCCCGAGCGCCAGCAGCCGCGCGGTGAAATCCACGCCGCCGCCGGGCGCGGCGGTGACGATGCGCACGGGTTTGTGCGGATACGATAGGCCGTTGGCGGCGCCCGTAACGAATAACGCGATTCCGGCGACGATCAGCAATCCAGCGGGTGGTGGCGTACGCATCCTGCCTCCTGAAAATTCAGCAGCTTGAGGGAGAGCAGCGGAAGTATGTCCGTCGCCGACCAGCGCAGTCAACCACGGATTTTGTTATGCTCAACACCGCTAAAAATGGTTTCAAGGCAGGTTTCCCATGAAGTTGTCCGTGCTCGATCAGTCCACCGCCTCCCAAGGCAAAACGCAAGACGTAGCGATTCGTGAAACGCTCGCGCTCGCCAAACACTGCGACGCGCTGGGCTATCACCGCTACTGGGTGTCGGAGCACCACAACTCCGGCAATATCGTCGGCACCGCGCCGGAAGTGCTGATGGCCGCGATTGCCGCCACCACGCCGCGCATCCGCATCGGCAGCGCGGGCGTGATGCTGCCGCATTACTCGTCGTTCAAGGTGGCCGAGCAGTTTCGCGTGCTGGAGGCAATTGCACCGGGCCGCATCGACCTCGGCGTGGGGCGGGCGCCCGGCTCGGATCAGTTGACTTCGCGCGCGCTGAACCCGAATCCGCAAAACGTGCATGACCAGTTTCCGCAGCAGGTGCAGGAATTGCAGCACTGGGTGACGGGCACGGCATTGCCGGATGACCACCCGTTCAAGCGCGTGATCGCGCACCCGACCGGGCCGACGTTCCCCGAAATGTGGATCCTCGGCAGCTCGGATTACGGCGCGCAGCTCGCGGCGTATTTCGGCATGCCCTATGCGTTTGCGTATTTTTTCAGTTACGGTTTTGACGTGGATAAAGCGCTGGAACTGTATCGCAAGAACTATCGCCCCAGCGAATTGCACCCCAAGCCGCAAGCCACGATTTGCGTGTGGGCGCTGGCAGCGGACACCGAAGCCGAAGCGCTGTATCAGTTCAAGTCGCGCGAGCGCGCATTGATCGAGCGCGAGTCGGGCATACGCCAGCCGCTGCTATCGCCGGAAGAAGCGACAGCGCGCGCGCTGTCGCCGCATGAGCAGGCGTTCTCGGAGAAGCTGCTGCGCCATGCCGTGGTGGGCACGGCGGCGCAGGTGAAAGCACGTCTGGATGCCTTGGCGAAGCGCCTTGACCTCGACGAACTGGTGGTCGTTACCTGGACCTACGACGCCGCGCCGCGCATGCGCTCGTATGAGCTGCTGGCCGAGGCGTATGGTTTAGAAAAAAGCGGGGCTGTGTGAACCGCGGCGCGGGTGGAACAGTGAACGCAGTATTTTAGAAATACGATGAAAAACAAAAAGATATCCAGTGCCGCCGTGGGTTTGATTCTGTTTGCACACGGCTCGCGCAATCCGGCGTGGCGCAAGCCGTTTGATCGCGTGCTGAAGGATGTGATGAATCGCGGCGAGCGTCAGGCGATCCTTGCGTTCGGCGAATTCATGTCGCCGGGGCTGGTCGACGCCGCGCAAACGCTGGCGGCGCAAGGCGTGAAAAAAGCGGTGATCGTGCCGTTGTTTTTGGGCGGCGGCGCGCATGTGCGCGGCGATGTGCCGAAACTTGCCGCGCAGGCGCGCGCGGCAAGCGGCATGCAATTACGTGTGGCGAAAACCATCGGCGAAGACGCCGCCGTGCTGGCGGCGATTGCCGATTACAGCATTGCTTCGCTTGGCGGCAAAACACGCCCGGCGGCGAAACGCGCGGCGCGCTAGAGTTTTACAACCGTCGTCAAATCGCCCGCCGCAACCGCGTTCATATAGGCGAGCACGAGGTTTTTTGTCAGGTAGCAGTCAAACGCTTTTTCGTCGTGCTCGCGCACGATGAGTTGAGGCCGCGTAACCGTCGCGTTCGTCGCAATCATGTGATCGCTAATCTCCTTGTCGACCGGTTTCGCGTAGGCTGACAGCAGTATCAATCAAAGACTGCCGTTGATTCTTTGGCAGTGCAGTGTAAATCAGCATGATTTCGGCCAGTCTGTCGTCGCTGCAATAAAGGTAAGCGACCGGCACACCCAGGACGCGAGCAAGTTTTTCTACGGTCGGGAAAGGCGGTTCATGCACGCCAGTCTCATATCGGCTCATTCGAGCGCTGCTGCATCCCTCGTCCAATCCAATCATTACCCCTAGCCGATCTTGAGCTATTCCCGCACGCATGCGGGCCTCTCGAAGGCGGCGGCTAAATACGGATGTCCGAGGGGGCTTGCCACGCATCCTCCGATATTCGTAGATTCACTTTGTTTAAACTCTACGAAAAACGTAGAATTCACCACATTGGCCCACCCACTCCAGAAAAACAGAGTTACCAGAACTATCCAAAAAATACGGCAAATCTAAATTGAGCATTGAAAATGGCGAACGAACGCAAGACTGAAAACGTTGTACGCGACGAGCTACGCCGTCTCCATTATTACGAGCCCGCAAACGATATTCAGATCGAAGAGCAGAAGAGCAACATTGATGCTGTAAAGCGCTTGCTAAAGGTGGCCAGCAAATCGGGCAAGGGTGGGCACGGCGCGCCAGAATTCATCATCAGTTCGCCCACGACACCGGACTTCCTGTTGATTATCGAATGTAAGGCAAGCCCGAACGATCATGCGAGCAAGATGATCGATGCAGGGATCGTGAGCAAGCCAATCATGGAAAGCGCAGAAGCGAAAACCAAACGGGTACAGAAATTCGCTGTGGATGGGGTTCTCCACTATGCCATGAGTCTATCCAAAGAATTTAACGTTTTGGCCTTGGCGGTAAGCGGAGAAACGAAGAAGGGCCTGGTCATCTCGACATTTCTACATACCAAAGGTGTGGAACGCCCAAAGGCGCTCGCTGCAAAGGACGGAAGCGTTCTGGATACACTAATTCCGTGGACCGACTACATAGAACACGGCACCTTTGATCCGACCGTACAGCGGATTCGGTATGAAGAGTTGATGGCATTTGCACGCGACCTACACGAATTCATGCGAGATCACGCCAAACTAACTGAATCTGAAAAGCCCCTTCTGGTAAGCGGCACACTGATCGCACTGCGCCACAAGCCGTTCACATTGTCGTATAGCGCTGAGTCCCCGGAGGATCTGCAAAAGACATGGATGAAGGTTATCCAGCAGGAGATCAGCAAGGCGAACATCCCGCAGGGTAAGAAAGACAACATGACCCAGCCCTATTCCAGCATCGCGGTGCATCCGGAACTGGGAAAGGCAACCACTGCATACCCCAAAGGAGTGCTTCATGAGTTGATAAAGCGCCTGAACGAAAAGGTTTGGCCATTCATCAGCACAAATCACGATTTCGATGTGGTAGGTCAGTTTTACGGCGAGTTCCTGAAGTACACCGGCGGTGACAAGAAGGCATTGGGGATCGTTCTTACTCCACGCCACATTACCGAGTTATTCGCATTACTCGCAAATGTGGACAAAGACAGTACTGTACTGGACATCTGTGCCGGAACCGGTGGTTTCCTTATCTCGGCGATGCACCAGATGGTCAAGTCAGCAAAGACCGAGCCGGAGCGAACCAGAATCAAACAACGCGGGCTAATTGGCGTCGAACAGCAGCCGAATATGTTTGCCCTTGCAGCGTCGAACATGATCTTGCGCGGCGATGGCAAGGCAAACCTTTATCAAGGTTCCTGCTTTGACTCTGCTATTGCAAAGGCCATTCACGCCCATAAATGCGATACCGGTATGCTGAATCCGCCCTTTTCCCAAAGCGACGTTGATCAGCATGAACTCCGATTTATAAAGCACATGCTTGATAATCTCAAAAAAGGTGGAACAGGAATCGCAATTGCGCCGATGTCTTGCGCAATTGCGCCAAATCCAGTGAGAGCCGAACTACTGAAGCATCACACGCTCGAAGCCGTAATGTCGATGCCTGACGAGTTGTTCTATCCTGTTGGAGTCATTACGTGCGTCATGGTATTCACTGCTCACGTTCCTCATGCGACAAGTGCAAAGAAGACATGGTTTGGTTATTGGAAGAACGATGGATTCACGAAGACTAAGCATCGTGGACGAATTGATACTGAAGGTAGCTGGCCAGCCATCCGTGACCGCTGGGTAGAAATGTTTAGAAATCGGGAAGTCCACGCTGGAAAGAGTGTATTGCAGAAGGTCGGGCCGGGAGATGAATGGTGCGCCGAAGCCTACATGGAGACCGATTATTCCAAGCTCACGAGCGCGGATTTCGAGAAGGTAGTGAAAGACTACGCGGTGTATCGGTTGCTTGGCGGCAGTTTAACCGAAGATTTGGAGCGCAACGATGGCGACGATAGCTGACCTTTTCGACGTTCAGTATGGCCATTCGCTTGAGCTTAACCGCCTGAAACAGACAACGAAGGAAGAAGGTGTCGCATTTGTTTCACGGAAGATGGGCGATAACGGCATTGCGGCCTATGTGCCACTGATGCAAAGTGTCGAACCTGCCGGTGCTGGAGAGTTGTCCTGTGCGCTATCGGGGAATGGCGTACTTACGACATTTCTTCAGGAACGGTCGTTCTACACGGGATATCACGTTGCGCGGCTCATTCCGAGAGTCAAATTGAGCAAGCAGCAGCTCTTATATTATTGCTTCTGTATCAAGGCAAATCGTTTTCGATTTAGTTATGGTCGGCAGGCGAACAGGTCTTTGAAAAGCCTGTTGGTTCCAGCGCCTGAAAGCATCCCCAGTTGGGTGAACGAAGCTCATCCCTCTATGTTCCATGGCGCTGAAGTGCCTAAACAGGCTTCGAAGGAGACGCCGGCACTTTCGACAACAGACTGGAAGGCTTTCCGATACGACGAGGTTTTTGAAATACAGAAAGGGTACTACAACAAGAAGCCCCCGTTATCCGAAAATTCAGTAGACATTCCCTTCATTGGAGCGACTGAAAAGCGCAACGGGATTACGGCGTTCATTTCCAAGGAGCATGTTGAGAAGTACTCGAGGGATGGAACCGTCGTCGAGAATGAGCCATTGACTCGGAAGCTGTTCCCGGCCAAATGCGTCACTGTTACCAACAATGGTTCTGTTGGCGAAGCGTTTTACCAAGACAAACCGTTTACGTGCTCGCATGACGTGAATCCGTTGTATCTAAAGGATAAGAAGGCTATCCTTACCCCGGAACTAGGATTGTTCTTGGCTACAGTAATTCGCGCCGAGAAGTACCGATGGAGCTTCGGTCGGAAGTGGCGGCCGATGAGAATGCCGTCATCCGTAATCAAGCTCCCTGTGAGGGCGGACGGAAAGCTAGATTGGAAGTTTATGGAAAATTACATCAAGACGCTACCGTTCAGCTCACAACTCTGAGCGGACTCCAGAAACGGTCTTTGAATCGTGTTCGCTCTCGAATTTTAAAGCGAGAGTATCTTTGCAAGATGCCTTCCGCGAGGAAGTCGATTGTAAATAGCTATCCTTGCACCGGGCTTTGTTATGGTTTTATGGAAGCCCGCATCATCGCGGATTTTGCTTACTTTGGTTACCGGTTACTTCAGCGCGCCGAAAACCTTCTTGACGATATCGCTGGCTGCGCCCATCGGATTGGCGCGCAGCGCTTTTTCCTGTTCGCCGATCATGAAATACAGCCCGTCGAGCGCCTTGTTGGTGACGTAGTTTTCGATTTTGGCGTCGTCCTTCTTGATAAGGCCAAGTTGCGCGCCTTGTCCGGCGAGCGAATTGTATTGCTGCGCGAGGCCCACTTTGTCGGTGGCGCCCTTAACGATAGGCAAAAAGCGCTGCGTGAGCTGCGCGCTGGTGGTGCGTTTGAAGTAATCGGTGACGGAGGTCTGCCCGCCGGTGAGTATGCCTTTGGCGTCCTGCAAGGTCATTTTCGCGACCGAGTCGGCGATCAGTTGTTTCGCTTCGGGCACGGCGGCTTCGGCGGCGCGGTTCATCGACAGCACCAGATCATCGGCCTGTTTTTTCATGCCCGCGAGGCGCAGCGCGCTTTCGGCTTTTTTCAGCGCGGGCGGCAACGGGATTTTCACCTGCGGGTTGCCGAAAAAACCGTTGGCCGCGCCGAGCTTGCCGATGGCGGCAATGGCGCCGTCGTTCAGCGATTGTTTCAAACCGCTGCTGGCATCGGTGTTGCTGATGCCGGCCAGTTGCGCGAAAGCGGGCGATGCGAAAGCGGTGAGTGCAACAATACTCAGAATACGGCGCATAATTTGCTCCTTTGATATTCGTTAGGTGCGAGGAATGACGTGAAAAAACGGGTCTATCCTATGCTTGCGATAGCCGCAGCGGCAATAGGGCTGCTGTCATACAACGCGACAATTTACAAAACGCTTACACCGCAGGTCACATTCGTTTCGATCACGGGCGAACGTATCGCGGCGGCCGACTTGCGCGGGCGCGTAACGCTGGTCAATTTTTGGGCCACCGATTGCGCGATCTGTATCAAAGAAATGCCGCAACTGGTTGAAACCTATAAGAAATACCAGTCACGCGGCTTCGACACCATCGCCGTCGCCATGCGCCACGATCCGCCCAATTACGTGCTGGCGTACGCCGAAAAAACCGCGCTGCCGTTCAAAGTCGCGCTCGATCCGATGGGCGAAATCGCCAAGGCGTTCGGCGATGTGAAGCTGACGCCGACGACTTTCATTATCGACAAGCGCGGCAACGTGGTGCAAAAAATTGTCGGCGAGCCGGACTTTAAAAAGCTGCACGAACTGCTGGAAAAGAAACTCGCTGAACCGGCGTGATTACGCCACGCCCGCCACGCCCGCATCGTGCGCCTGCTGATCCGCGTGGTAGCTGGATCGCACCAGCGGCCCGCTGGCGGCGTGGATGAATCCCATCGCGGCGGCCTTGGCGGCGTACATGTCGAACACCGCGGGTTCCACGTAGCGCGTCACCGGCAGGTGATGCAGGCTCGGTTGCAGATACTGGCCGATGGTGAGCATATCGACGTCGTGCGCGCGCAGGTCGCGCATGGTGTCGAGGATTTCGTCGTCGGTTTCGCCCAAGCCCACCATCAGGCCGGATTTGGTTGGCACGTGGGGAAAATTCCCCTTGAATTTCTTCAATAATAACAAGGAGTTAGTGTAATCCGCGCCAGGGCGGGCCTGCTTGTAGAGGCGCGGCACGGTTTCAAGATTGTGGTTCATCACGTCGGGCGGGCACTCACTCAGTATGTCGAGCGCGATGTCGAGGCGTCCGCGAAAATCCGGCACAAGTACTTCGATACGTGTTTGTGGTGAACGCGCGCGCACTTCGCGGATGCATTCCTTGAAATGCGCCGCGCCGCCGTCGCGCAGATCGTCGCGATCGACGCTGGTAATCACCACGTATTTCAGTTTCAGCGCGGCGATGGTGTCGGCCAGATGCACGGGTTCGTCGGCATCCGGCGGCAGCGGGCGGCCGTGGCCCACGTCGCAAAACGGGCAGCGGCGCGTGCATAAATCGCCGAGGATCATGAAGGTCGCCGTGCCCTTGCCGAAACATTCGCCGATATTGGGGCAGCTCGCTTCTTCGCACACGGTGTGCAGTTTTTGCGCGCGCAGAATCTGTTTGATCTCGCGAAAGCGCGGGCTGTCGGTGAGCCGCACGCGGATCCAGTCGGGTTTTTTCAGCGCCTCGCCGGCGGCGAGCGGCACGATTTTGATCGGGATGCGCGCGGTTTTGGCCTGGCCTTTTTGTTTTTCGCCGAGGATGCTCATGATAATGCCTGTAACAAATACCCGGTCAGTTGCTCGCCGAGGGTGTCGATGGAAGCGGTTACGCCGAGATCGGCGAGTTGCGTGACTTGCAGCCCCGCGTAACCGCAGGGATTGATGGCGTCGAACGGAGCAAGGTTCATATCGATGTTGAGTGCGAGGCCGTGGTAGCAGCAGCCGTTCTTAATGCGGAGGCCCAGCGCGGCGATTTTTGACTCGGTTTGGTCAACCGTTACGCCGGTTACATATACGCCCGGCGCGTCGGCTCGGTAGTGCGCGGCGATGCCGTAATGATCGAGCAAGTTTATCACGCCGGCTTCCATCATCCGCACCAGCGGGCGTACGCTTAAACCACGCCGTTTCAGGTCGAGCAGCAGATAGGCCACGAGTTGGCCGGGGCCGTGATAGGTGATCTGTCCGCCGCGGTCGATTTTCACCACGGGAATGCCGGTGTCGGCGCGCAACAGGTGTTCGGGTTTGCCGGCGAGGCCCTGCGTATAGACGGGCGCATGCTGCAACAACCAGATTTCGTCGCGCGTGGCGGCGGTGCGTTGCGCGGTAAAGGCTTGCATCGCGCGCCAAGTGGGCACGTAATCGACCAGGCCGAGCGTACGCACGGTCGGCGCAACGGCGGCGGCGTGCGTTACGGGGGGGCGGGTAAGGGAATCGATCAGGGAATCCATCAGCAGTTGTCCGATGCCGGGAACGGTAGCACAATGCCGCCTTTCGCGGGTACGGGACGAGAAGGCAAGACAAGGTGATGAAAACGGTTTGGAAGCAGTGGTTTGGCGAACGGACACCCGTTATCGGGATCGTTGCGGTTTTCGCCGCGATGGCCTGGGGTGGCGTGGCCAGCGTAGCCAGGGCCGCCGACGCGCCATCGGCCACCGCTGATCTGGCGACGCTCTACAACGAGCACCAGCGCGTGCTCACGTTGCGTGATGCCTGCATGGCGGCGCAACCCGAACGCAAGGGGGAATTCAGCGGCGCGTATCGCGATTGGATGCATCGCCATGTGCGTATTGTCGATGACCTGGACAATCGCTTTGCGGCCATTATCAAGCGCGCATCCAAGGATCAGGCGGATTACACCAGGAATTACGGCAAGTACCAGTCTGAAGTATTGCAGCTGCGCGAAGACAACAAAAAAGCGCTGCTGGCGGACAAAGAAAAGCTCGCGTTGCAATGCGCGGAGTTTCCCGGCTATTTGCGCCATCCGAAATCGGATATGCCGGCGGTGTTCCCGGCGGAATTCAAGCGCGTTTACCGGGGGCGTTGAGCGGCGAAGCGTGGATTCATTGTAACTATTTGTTTTTAAAAGATATTTTAAATGGATCGTTGGCGTGCGGTGACGCTGCTGGTGTTGCTGTTCGCCGCGCCATCCGGCATCGCGACCACGCCGGATGACGCGGATATCCAGCGCTGGATAAGCGCACACGAGCAACGCAGTCATAGTCAGGAATTGCCGCCGGCACGCTCCACCGTGGTGGGTGATCTCGATGGCGATGCGCGCCATGATCTTGCCATGCTCTACACCTTGAAGCCGCGCGCCGGGCAGAGCGGCGAGCGGCGTTATCTGGCGGTGTTCAAACGCCAGCGTGGCGGCGCGCGGGCGGTGCTGCGCTACCACGCACATGTGCTGGTGGGCGGAAGCGGCGCAGCCGAAGCCAACCGCGTGGCGATACTCAATAACACGGTGGTGGTGGAGATGCTCACGCACCGCGCGGGAGACCCCGCCTGCTGCCCGACCCGCCCATCGACGCGGCGCTACCGGCTTACGCCCAAGGGCTTGATCGTGGTGAAGGCGGCCGCCGCAGCGAAGGCGGGCGGGCCATAGGTTTTGGAGAACCCGTCGCAGCAGAGTAGAATTCGCCCTCTTTCACGTACCATCCACCCGTTTTCAGACTCGGAGCAACACCATGGGCAAAGGCGACAAACGCACCAAACGCGGCAAGATTTTCAAAAGCTCCTACGGCAACACGCGCCCGCAGGGTAGCAAGGCCGTCAAAACGGCAGCCGGAACCAAGCCGAAGAAGAGCGCCAAAAAAGCCTGATGTTTCTCCCCCGCGCCCGCATGGGCAACAGCGCAGGGAGCCGACGGTGACGTTTTTACCAAGCCCGCGACTGGACAGCGGCAGCCGTTTTCCGCGCCTGTCGCTGTCGCTGGCGGCGACCGATGGCGGCACACTGACACTGCCCGACGATTGGGCCGGGCACGCCGGCGCGGTGTTGTTCTATCGCGGGCATTGGTGACCGTACTGCCGTCAGCAGTTAGCTGACTTTCAGTCGCGCCTCGCCGATTTCGACAAGCTGGATTGCAGGCTGGTGGCGGTGTCGGTGGACACCGAAGCGGAAGCGCGCAAAACCATCGCCGAGCACGCGCTGACTTTTCCCGTGGCGTATGGCGCGGACGCCCCCGCGGTCGGCGCGCTTACAGGCGCGTTCTGGGAAGACAAGCGGCGTTGTTTGCAAGCCACCGGCTTTATCATCAAGGCGGACGGCGCCGTGGCGCAGGCGCTCTACAGCACCGGGCCGGTCGGGCGTTATACCGCCGCCGAAGCGCTGAAAATTCTGGAAAAAATCGTTTCGGGGTGAGGGTGAGAATCCAAGGGCTACACCACAGAGGCGCGGAGAAAAACTGCGGTGAATGGTCTTGCGGTTACAACACCTTCACCACCATCGGGTGATCGCACAGCGCCTGATACAGCGCATCCAACTGTGGCTGCGAGGTGGCGCGTACGGTGCAGGTCAGGCTTAGATACTTGCCTTTGCTGCTGGGGCGCATTTCCATGTCGGCGCCGTCGTAATCGGGCGCGTGGCGTTTGACCACCTCAAGTATCGACTGTGCGTAGCCTGCGCGCTGATAGCCGATGATCTTGATCGGAAAATCACACGGAAATTCAATCAGGCTGGTTTCGGCCATGATGGTTGCGTGGCGGTGCTGTTGTTGTTTACTTCGCGCGCATCACATCGCGCTTGAAATCCTGATACAGCGCGTGCATACGGCGAAACAGCATGCCGGGCGCGCCATCGCCGACGGGTTTGCCATCGAGCGTGGTCACGGCCAGCACTTCCTTGGTTGATGACGTGACCCAGATTTCATCGGCGTCGCGGGTTTCGGCCTCGGAGATGTCGCGCACCTCGACTTCAAACTCGCGTGCGTGCGCGATCTCGAGCACCACGTCGTAGGTGATGCCGGGCAGCACCAGGTTATTTTTCGGCGGCGCCAGCAGCACGCCGTTTTTCACCACGAACACATTGCTGGCCGATGCCTCTGTCAGTTTGCCGTCGCGAAACAAAAGGGTTTCGGCGGCGCCGGCATCCACCGCCATCTGCCGCAACAGACAGTTGCCCAGCAGCGACACCGATTTCACGTCGCATTTCAACCAGCGAAAATCGGCGGCGGTGATCGCCGCCACGCCGCGGTCGAGCTGTTCGCGCGAGGGCGTGGTGAGCGGCCCCGACATCATGAACACCGTCTGCTTCACGTCTTGCGGAAATGCATGATCGCGCCGGGCCACGCCGCGCGTGACTTGCAGGTAAATCGACTGGTCTTCGCCGGCGTCGTGATTTTTGTCGATGAGGGCGTGCATCAGCCGCGACCACTCGGCGTCGGTGAGCGGATTGGCAAGTCGAATCCCGTCAAGGCTGTGCTGCAAGCGCGCCAGATGCTCCGCCAGGCGAAACGGATGGCGCGAGTAGGCGGGCACCACTTCGTACACGCCGTCGCCAAAAATAAAGCCGCGGTCGAGCACGGGAATGCGTGCTTCATCCAGCGGCATAAACGCGCCATTCAGGTAAACGATTTCGCTCATGCGATCCTCACGTTGCTTATTGAAAATACAGCCGTATGGCGTCCCAGGCGCGGCCCAACATGCCCGCCACCGGCACGTCTTCGAGCGCGACCATCGGCAGCGCGTGGTACGGCTTGCCGTTTAATTCGAGCTTCAACGTGCCGATGGTTTGCCCGGTACGCAGGGGTGCGAGCAATGGCTGCAGGGTTTCTATTTTCGCCTTGAGATTTCCCGCTTCGCCCTTGGGTACGGTGACAAATAAACCTTGGGGAAATCCGATCTTCACGGTGTTGAGCGTGCCTTTCCACACGCGGGGCGTGGCCGCCGCCTGCTGGGCTTCATACAGTCGCACGTTATCGAAATTCTGGTAGCCGTAATTCAACAGTTTCTGGCTTTCGGCGGCACGCGCTATGTTCGATGCGGCGCCCAGCACCACCGAAATCAGGCGGCGGTTATCACGCTTGGCGGAACTGATAAGGCAATAGCCCGCCGCTTCGGTGTGCCCGGTTTTGACGCCATCGACGTTGACGTCGCGCCACAGCAGGAGGTTGCGGTTGGCCTGCGTGATGTTGTTGTAGCGGTATTCCTTTTGCGAATACAGCGGGTAATGTTCCGGGTAATCGCGCATCAGCACCGCGGTCAGTTGCGCCAGATCGCGCGCGGTGGAGGTGTGCCTGGGTTCGGGCAGGCCGGTGGAATTGACAAAATTCGTGGCGGCAAGCCCCATGCGTTTGGCTTCGCGGTTCATCAGCGTGACGAAAGCCTCTTCGCTGCCGGCCACGGCTTCGGCCAGGGCAATCGTGGCGTCGTTGCCGGATTGAACAATCATGCCGCGCAGCAACTCATTCACCGTCACGGGAATGTCGGCCTGGATGAACATGCGCGAGCCGGTGGCTTTGCGCGCCTTGTCCGACACCGTCACGGCCTGCTCCGGCTTGAGTTTTTTCTGCTTGAGGGCATCGAACACCAGATACGCGCTCATCAGCTTGGTGAGCGAGGCGGGCTCGAAACGCTCGTCGTGCTGGTAGCCGGTAATAAGCTGCCCGCTCTGGGTGTCGAGCAGCACCCACGCGCGCGCCGCGATCTGCGACGGCGGCGGGTCGGCGGCCTGGGCGACGGAGGCTAACGGCGTGATCGCCGCGTTCAACGCCAGCATGGCGGCGCAGAGCAGCCGCGGCAGGCGAACAAAATATTCCAAGAGTCGATTCAGCATAGTGCGATTATACGTCGGGGCAAAACATACGCCTTACTAACACACGCCTTGTTACTTGTCCTGGCCCCGATCGAGATAGCGCCGCATGGCGGCACGCATGAAATCCATATTGTTCTGGAAATTGCGGCAGCCGGTGCAGATCAATAGATGCAGCTTTAACCAGAACCTTTCGGCGAGGGCCGGCGGCTGCTCGTGCCGGCGCGAAATCGCTGCGGCGGCTTCCTTGCAGGTCAGGGGTTTCATTGTTGTCCGAACCATTTAA
>JANPOH010000104.1:0-4437 GCA_031427895.1 Betaproteobacteria bacterium | reverse complement strand
CCGGGAGAGGGGTTGGGGTGAGGGAAGGTTTTGAGGGAGTCGACTTGAATCACACCGTCAGGATTTTTCTCGTTGCTGTTTTTTTCTGCGTGGGCGGTGCGTACGCGCAAACCTACCCCACCAAACCCATCCGCCTGATCGTGCCGTTCGCCCCCGGCGGCGGCACCGACATCATCGCGCGCCTGATCGGCATTGATCTAACCGAGAGCATGGGGCAGGCGGTGGTGATCGACAATCGCGGTGGCAGCGGCGGTACGGTGGGCATCAATCTGGTGGCGAAAGCCGATGGCGACGGTTACACCATGGGCTTGTGCAGCCTGGGGTTTGCGTATGCGCCGGCGTTGTATGCCAAGCTGCCCTACGACAGCGAAAAAGATTTCGCGCCGATTACCGTGGTGGCGACGCAGCCGTTTGTGTTCACCGTGCACCCGTCGCTGGCGGCCGCCAACATGAAAGAACTAATCGCGCTCGCCAAGGCCAAACCGGGGCAGATTCATTTTGGCTCCGGCGGCGCGGGCGGCGCCGCGCATCTGGGCACGGAGCTGCTGAAACACATAACCGGCATTGACCTCACGCATGTGCCGTACAAAGGCACCGGGCCGGCGCTCACCGCAATGATCGGCGGCGAAATCCAGATGCAGATGATCGGCGTGTCGTCGGTGGTGCCGCATCTGAAATCCGGCCGCCTGCGCGTGCTGGCGGTAGGCGGCGCCAAACGTTCGCCCGCGTTGCCCGACGCGCCGACGGTGATCGAAAGCGGCATCCCTGGCTACGTATTCGACGTGTGGTACGGCATGCTCGCGCCGGCTAAAACGCCGCGTGTGATCGTCACCCGGCTCAATACCGAAATCAATCGTTCGCTGAAAAACCCCACGCTGGTGCAGCGCTTCGCGGCGGCGGGGCTGGACGCGGCAGGCGGCACGCCGGAGGCGTTCGAGAAGTTGATAAAAAGCGAGATACCCAAGTGGCGCAAGGTGGTGGCTGCGGCAAATATTAAAGTGGATTGATTTGAGGTCAAGGCCAAGGACAAGGGCATTTGCCACGGATTTACACAGATGAACACAGATGAACACAGATGAACACAGATTAACCCCCAACCCGTCATACCCGCGAAGGCGGGTATCCATAAGGCGTCTCAAGGGCTACGGTGCTCCGGGCTCCCGCCTGCGCGGGAACGACAATGCAGTGGTTTTTAATCTGCGTTCATCTGCGTAAATCTGTGGCAAAAGGTTTTTGAACTTATATCCGCACAACGGGAGAGGCTGAATTGCAACGCAATCAAATCGGACTGGCTATCATCGGCTCCGGCCGCATCGGCACGCTGCGTGCGCGGCTGGCGTCCGAGCATCCGGCGGTTAATTTCATCGCCACGGCGGATCGCGATCCGGCCAACGCCAAAGCACTCGCCGACAAAATCGGCGCGAAGGTGTATTCCGGCAATAATCTGGAGATCATCAATCATCCGGATGTCACGGCGGTGATTGTCTCCACCGCCGAGGGCGAGCACACCGAGGCGGTGCTGGCCGCAATTGCCGCCGGCAAACCGGTGCTGGTGGAAAAGCCGATCGCGCTGACAACGATGGAGGCCGACAGCATTATCACCGCCGCCGAACGCACGGTTAACGGAAAAGCGGCCAACGTGCGCGTGGGTTACAGCCGCCGTTACAAGGATCGTTACCTGATCGCCAAGGAGCAGATCATTCAGGGCCGCATCGGCAAAATCACCGGCGCGGCGGCGCGCGTGTTCAACTCCAGCTCGCAGGCGCTGGCCATGTTGAAGCGCGATCCGCATGCGACACCCGTGGTGGATGCGCTGACCTATTACGTCGATCTGATGGGCTGGTTTCTCGGCGGCGCGAAATTGGTGGAAGTGTATGCACGCGGCACCAAGGGTGTGCTGAAGGCCGCCGGGCACGACGTGGATGACGTGGTGTATTCGGTGTTGTCGTACGACGACGGCACCACGGTGAATCTCGGCATCAGTTACGCGCTGCCGGAAAAGTATCCGGCGATGGGCCACGCCGCGCGGGTGGAGGTGCTGGGCACCGAAGGCGTGATGATTCTGGATGACGATCACACCGACCAGATCATGTATTCCAACAAGGGCTTGCCGCACGTGTACTTGCCCGATGTCACGGTGAACATGGTGTTTTTGCAAAGCGGCACGCCGGGCGATTGGGCGCTGGGGGATTTCTGGGGGCCGATTGCCAACGAAACGCGCGCCTGGCTCGATCATCTGGCTACCGGCAAGCCCTGCGTGCTGGCGACGCCGCACGAAGCGCGTGCCACGCTGGAGGCGACGCTGGCGATAGAGCTGTCTGTCGAAAGCGGCAAGCCGGTGCGCCTGCCGCTGGCGGGGTAAAAAATACCAATAAAAACAAATAGTTACTTAATTTATTGCCCCTTGATCCCTGCCGCGCCGGCGACCTTGATCCACTTGGCGACTTCATCGGCCACGAATTTGCCGAAGCCTTCCGGGGTGGTCAGCACCACGTCGGCAGCTTCGGCTTCGAGCCGCCTCACCATCTGCGAGTCGCGCAGAATCGCGGCGAGTTCGGTATTGAGTTTGCCGACGATGGCGGGCGGCGTACCGGCGGGCGCGAGCATGCCCCACCACACCGTGGCCTCGTAGCCCGCCACTGTCTCTGCGATGGCAGGTATGTCCGGCAGCACCGGCGAGCGTTTAAGGCCGCCGACGCCCAGCGGTTTTAACTTGCCAGAGCGTATATGTGTAAGCGATGACGTCAGCGCATTGAACAGCACCTCGACCTGGCCCGCGATCACATCCACCATCGCCGGCCCGCCGCCTTTATAGGGCACATGCACGATATCGGTTTTGGTGGCGAGCTTGAACAGTTCCGCCGAAAAATGATTGACGCCGCCGATGCCCGACGACGCATAGTGCAACTGACCGGGCCGGGCTTTCGCCAGCGCGATCAATTGCTTCACCGAACCGACGGGCAGCGAGGGCGTCACCGCCAGCACGCTCGGTCCCAGGCCGATCTGCGATATCGGCGCGAACGATTTCACCGGATCGTACGGCAGCTTGTGCAGCGCGGCGTTCATGGCGTAGCTCACCGATATGATCAGCAGCGTGTAACCATCGGGTGCTGCTTTGGCCGCCACGTCGGAGCCGATGATGCCGTCGGCGCCGGGCCGGTTTTCAACGATGGCCTGCCGTCCCAGGCGCTCGGTCATTTTCGCGGCGATGATGCGGCCCATGATGTCGTTGCCGCCGCCGGGCGGAAACGGCACGATGATGCGTATGGTTTTGGCGGGGTAGCCCGCCGCCGCGTCCTGCGCGCGAACGCCGGCAGCCGCGAGCAGTGTTACGGCGAGCGCCGCGGCAATGGCGAGGCAGGCGTTGTACAGGGTGTGCGTGTGCATGGTTTGTACCCGTGACGGACAAAAAAGCAGTATATATCGTCGCGTTGACCCTGCTTGCCCGCGCCGCTAGACTTCCTTCGCGAACTGCTATTTTAACCGCACAAACAACAGGACACCGATCATGGCAGCCAAGCTACTAAAAGTACTAAAAGCCCCGAAACCCATCGACACACGCGACAAAAAAAATCGCAAACTCACGCGCAAGGATGTCAAGGACGCCGCGAAGAAATACAAGAACTGGGGCCGCTGGGGCAAGGATGACGAAATCGGCACGCTGAATTTCACTACTGCGGATCACATCGTCGCCGCCGCCAAGCTGGTGCGTAAAGGCAAGGTGATGTCGCTGGCGCTGAAATACGACCAGACCGGGCCGCAGGGCGCGAAGAGCAAATATCCCGCGCTGGGGCGTTTTAACCCGATACACCTGATGACGCGCACCGGCACCGATGCCTACGCGGGCATCCTCGATCACCGCAAGATTCGCGGCACCGACGATATCATCATCATGCCGCTGCAATGCGGCACGCAGTGGGACGGCCTCGGTCACATCATGTATGAGAACTACATGTGGAACGGCTACGACTGCCGCAACGTGTCAAGCGCGGGCGCGGCCAAGGCGGGCATTGAAAAGACCATTGAAAAAATGGTCGGGCGCGGCGTGCTGCTGGATGTCGCGCGCGCGATGGGCAAAAAATACCTGCCTGATGGTTTCGCCATCACCAATGAAATGCTCGATTACACCGAGCAAAAGCAAGGCGTCAAAGTCGGTCGCGGCGATTATCTGCTGGTGCACACCGGCCACGTGCAGCGCTGCCTGGATAGCAAGAGCTGGGACGGTTATTCCGGCGGCGACGCGCCGGGCTTCGCGTTCGAGACCGTGTCGTGGCTGCACAAAAAAGAAATCGCCGGTGTGGCCACCGACACCTGGGGCGCGGAAGTGCGTCCGAACCAGACCGAAGACACCAACCAGCCGTGGCACTGGATTACCATCCCGATCATGGGGCTGACGGTGGGCGAGATATTCAACCTGACCGAGTTGTCGAAAGATTG
>JANPOH010000103.1:0-5214 GCA_031427895.1 Betaproteobacteria bacterium | reverse complement strand
GCTTTGGTCTACAATTGGGTGGTTACCAAGGAGATTTTGTCATGGATCAAAGCGAAAAAAATTCCCTGTCTTCCGCCAAAAGCGAGACGCAGACGCTGTGCGAATTTTTGGCATCGATACGCTATGAATCACTGCCGCAAGATGTGGTCTCGCGCACCGAAGATTTTTTTCTCGATTGGCTCGGTTCGGGGCTGGCGGGCAAAGGCTCGCGTCCGGTGCTGGCGCTGGAAAATTTCGCGCGGATGATGGGGCCTGCGAGCGGGCCATCCGAGATACTCACCACGCGCGGGCGCACGTCACCGTTTTTTGCTGCGTTGATTAACGGCGCGGCCTCGCATGTGGTGGAGCAGGACGACGTGCATAACGGCTCGGTGTATCACCCGGCGACAGTGGTGTTCCCGGCGGTGCTGGCGGCGGCGCAGGAAACGGGCGCGTCGGGCAAGGACTTGATCGCGGCGTCGGTTGCGGGTTACGAATGCGGCGTGCGCGTGGGCGAGTTTCTCGGCCGCTCGCACTACAAGGTGTTTCATACCACCGGCACGGCGGGCAAACTGGCGGCGGCGGCGGGCGCGGCGCACATCCTCAAACTCGATGCGCGCGCAACACAACATTGCATCGGCTCGGCGGGCACCATGGCGGCGGGGCTGTGGGAATTTTTGCGTGACGCCGCCGATTCCAAGCAACTGCATACCGCCAAGGCGGCGGCGGATGGTTTGCTGGCCGCCTACATCGCACGCGATGGCTTTACCGGCGCACACAGAATTCTTGAAGGAAAACAAGGGCTTGCGGCAGGCATGTCAAGTGACGCCGATCCCGCGAAACTGATCGACGGCCTCGGCACACGCTGGGGCATGACCGAAACCTCGTTCAAGTTTCACGCCTCGTGCCGCCACACGCACCCGGCGGCGGACGCGCTGCTGAAAGTGATGCGCGACAATCAGTTGAAACACGATGACATCGCCAGTGTCACCGCGCATGTGCATCAAGGCGCCATCGACGTGCTTGGTCCCGTGACCGATCCGCAAACGATCCATCAATCGAAATTTTCCATGGGTTTTGTGCTCGCGCTGGCGGCCTTGCATGGGCGTGCGGGCTTGGCGGATTTCACCGAGGCGTCACTAAAAGACCCGGCGACGCGCGGCTTTCACGACAAAGTGAGGATGGTGCTCGATCCTGTGGTCGATGGCGCGTATCCCAAACGCTGGCTCGGCCATGTGACGGCCACCACCAGGGATGGCCGCACTCACGAAGGCAAAGTCTCGTCGCCGAAAGGCGATCCCGACAACACCTTGTCACGCCCGGAAATCGAAGACAAGGCCGTGCGGCTGGCGGGTTACAGCGGCGGCGCGGGCGAATCGGAAATGGGGCGAGTGATACAGCGGGTATGGCGCTTGCGGGACGAGGCGGATGTACAGGGTTTTTTGAGTTAGGCGCTGTAAATGAATAAAGGTATCAAGTTAGCTCTTTCCTTTGAGTCTGGCTATTGCACCAGTCGCTATTAAATAACTTGAAGGACGCTACCTTAATTTTTTTACGGCGACTAAGGGCTGGGTTAGCGCGGGCGGTGTGCTTGGCAATGAAATCGTCGCGCACGCGCGGCCCGATGGTTACACGCTGCTGTCCACCTATGCCGCGCACACGATAGTGCCGTTCATTTACCGCAAAGTGCGGTACGGCGTGTACCAGGATTTCACGCCGATCACGCTCGCGGTGCAGCAGCTCTTGCTGCTCGCGATCAATGCGACGGTGTCCGCCAATACCACGCAGGAATTGATCGTGCTGGCCATGCCCAGCAGCTCCGGCGCGAACTGGAGCAGAACAAGAAAGTGATACAGGCGGTGGGGATGCGGGCGGATTGAGGTGGCCCGAACGTAGCGCACAGCAGGTAACACATAGCACGAAACACGTAGGGGGGGAGTCATCCCGCCTACGGCGCATGCCATCACGGTGGATTAAGCGCGTTGCGCGAGTCTCCTGGAGAACGGCAGGATACGCCGCGCTTCGTCTGCTCCGCGGACTGCGCGCGGACGCCGGCGCTGATGATGCAGTAAAATTCCTCTCGCCTTCAATGCCCTCGGCCAACCTTGGTCAACCTCTTGCGGAACCGATACCCATGAGCAACACGCAACCAACTCTCTCGCGGCGCGTGGCGGATTTCGTCGCCTCAGGCGACTGCGACGACCTGCCGCAAGCCGTGCGCGAACGCGCCGCGCTGGTGATGCTCGACGCCATCGGCACGGCGTTTGCCGCGTCACGCTATCCGTTTGCGCCGGTGGCATTGTCGGCCCTCGGCAGCCTCGGCGGCGGCGACGGCACGGTGATCGGCATGGATGCCAAACTCGCGCTGCGTGATGCGGTGGTGATGAACGGCATCCTCGTGCATGGCCTCGATTACGACGACACCTATCTGCCCGGCTCGGTGCATCTGTCGGCCAGTTGCGTGCCGGTGGTGCTGGGCATGGGCGCGCATGCGAAGGCCAGCGGCAAGCAGATGCTGGCGGCGTGCGTGCTGGGCCTGGAGATTTCCGCGCGTATCGCGGCGGCGGCCAAAGGCGGATTTGTGAATGCCGGGTTTCACGCCACAGGCATCGCGGGCGTGTTCGGCGCCGCAGTGGCGGCGGGGCGGCTGATGAATCTCGACGCCGCGCAGCACGCGCTGGCGCAGGGCGTGGCCTTGAGCGTCACCTCCGGTACGCTGCAACCGTTGCAGGAAGGCTCGTGGACCAAGCGTTTGCATCCGGGCTGGGCGGGCGCATCGGGCATTACCGCGGCGGCGTTCGCGCGCGCCGGGTATGTGGGGCCGGCGCAAGCGTATGAAGGGCGCTTTGGTTTGTACACCTGCTTTCTCGGCGAACATGCGGCGGGCGCGCAGCCGGGTTTGGTGGTCGAGGGTTTGGGCGACGTCTGGGAATTCACCCGCACTTCGATCAAGCTGTTTCCGGCGTGCCACCAATTGCATGCGTTCATGAATGCGGCGATCACGCTCGCCAAAGACGAGATTTTCACTGCGCAAAACGTGGCGTCAGTGCGCGCGCTGATTTGCGATGCGGCGGTGCCGCTGGTGTGCGAGCCGCTGGCCTCGAAACTCCAGCCGGCGAGCAGTTATTCGGCCCAGTTCAGTCTGCCCTATTCGGTGGCGTGCGCGCTGATGCGCGGTAAATTCAGCTTGAATGAAATCGAGGCGCCGTCGTATACCGACCCGGAACTGCTCAAGCTCGCGCACAAGGTAAGCTACGAAATCGACCCGAATTCGGGTTTTCCGAAATCACGCTCCGGCGAAGTGATCGTCAAGATGAAAGACGGGCGCGAGTTGCGCTGCCGCGACAACATACTGCCGGATGAGCCCGCCAGCGCCGAAGCGATAACCGCCAAGTTCATGCAGAACACGGATGGCGTTTTGCCGCGCGAGCGGGCGGAGCAGGTGCGCGATGCGGTGCTGGACATTGAGCGGGCGCCGGATGCAGGCGCGTTCGTGCGGACACTGGGAAAATAGTTTCAGCGGTTTTGTATTTCAACTTTCTTACAGGAGCAGAAAACATGGAAGTTAAATCCACCCTAAGCGTAATCAACGAAAAAGATTTCAAAGGCACGCGCGGCGTGACCGACGGACAAACCTACACGCGGCTGGTGGGCTGGCCGGAAGTGCTGACGACCGACCGCGTGCGCTTGGGCCGCGCGAGTTACAAGCCGGGCACCTATGAACAACTGCACTGGCATCCGATAGAGGCGTGTTACTACGTGATTTCCGGCCACGCCACCGTGCGCGATTTCAACGGCAAGGAATACGAAGTCGAAGCCGGCTCCATCATCTACGCGCCGCCGGGCATTGCGGGCGCGCACGAGTGGGAAGTGAAAGAGGCGCTGGAACTGATCGACATTCGCGCCTGCAATGAAACCAATCGCAAAATGCAGTTCACCGTGGACAAGGCCACCAAGCGCTCGTACATCGACCTCGAAGACCTCAAATATCGTGACGCGATCAGCTTTAAGTCGCACTACTGATCGCCAGGGAACGGCGCGTTCATATACTGGGTTACAACCTTTCCACCAAGCGCTGTTCCCGCTATAGTCACGCCTTCCTTCGGCGCGCCTTTCGCACCACGAATTATCGCTAAAATATTCATAGGAATAAAATACTTATGTTTGACCTCACGCTGACCCCCGAGCAACTCGAAATGCGCGACACGCTGCGCGATTTTGCCCAACGCGAAATGAAAGCAGCGGCGATTCATCCAGATCGCCTGCAGCCTTTTGAAAAGCCGGTGATGACGGATTTGCTCAACCAGGCCGCGCAACTGGGCATCCGCACGCTGGCGTTGTCCGAAGCGGCGGGCGGCGCGGGTGCGGACAACCTCACTACCTGCATCGTGCTTGAAGAACTGGCCGCCGGCGAAGTCGACGTGGCGACGATACTCGGCAACACGGCGGCGCTGGGCCGCACGCTGTTTGACACGCTGATGACGGCGGAGCAAAAAGCCAAGTACGTGAAAGCGTTTGTCGAGGACGACAACTACCATCTCGCGTTCGCCGGCGTCACGGCAGAGACCGGTATCGGTTGGACGTACCACCGTGACGCGTACGACGACGAAGTGGCCGCGCCCGGCGCGGTGAAGCAGGGCGGCGACTGGGTGATTAACGGGCGCGTGGAGGCGGTGTCGAATGCGCCGCTGGCGAAATTGTTTGCCGTGCAGGTGCGTACCGCCGCCGGCAGCAAAGGGGCGAAAGGGCTGTCGACGTTTTTGATTCCGCGCGATACCGCCGGCTTCACCGTGCTGGACACCATCAAAGCGTTCGGCGGGCCGAACAACACCATGACGCGCTGGTATCACGGCACGGCGGCGGCGATTGAATTGAAGGATTGCAAAGTACCCGCCGTGAATCTGCTGGGCCGCGAGGGCGCTTGCCCGTTTGCCGACGGCAAGCTGCTTGCGCGCAACAGCGTGGTGTCGGCGGCGATCGCGCTGGGCGTGGGCCGCGCCAGCTACGACGCAGCGGTGGATTATTCCAAAATGCGCCGTCAGGGCGGTCGCAACATCATGGAGCATCAGGCCATCGGCACCAAGATCGCCGATTGCACCATCAAGCTCGAACTGTCGCGCAATATGGTGTGGAAGGCCGCATGGGCGCTCGATCACCCCGAAGCCATTGCCGACCGCAGCGTGTCGGAGTTGCCGCTGCATGTGATCGCGCGCGTGGCCTCCGCCGAAGCGGTGC
>JANPOH010000102.1:0-14615 GCA_031427895.1 Betaproteobacteria bacterium | reverse complement strand
CCATTCCTTTGAAGGCAAGCTCGACACCTTGTTCGCCCAAGGTAAGACGACTGGCAAGAAAAAATAGACCGGGGCGCTGAAATGAACGATAAGAAATGGATGTGCATCCTGTGCGCTTTTGTTTACGACGAAACGCTGGGCATGACCGACGAAGGCGTGGCGCCGGGCACGCGCTGGGAAGACGTGCCGGAAACCTGGACCTGCCCCGATTGCTCCGCCACCAAGTCGGATTTTGAGATGGTGGTGGTGCAGGGGTAACGGCGCTGCCAGCGCGCGGCGCACCGCTGCATCCCAAAAAACCCTTGTAAATCCGGCATTTCCGTCATTCCAGAATTGTCCGGCGAGGGCGGTACGGTTAAAATGACCGCCCCTTTTCAGCCGTCAACGCGCGCCGCGACATGCAGCTTTTTGCCATAGGCCTGAATCACCAGACTGCTCCGCTGAATGTGCGCGAGCAGGTGGTGTTTCACGCCGAGCGTTTGGTGGGCGCGCTGAATGACCTGGTGGCGCGCCGCCCGGTGCAGGAGGCGGCGATTATCTCCACCTGCAACCGCACTGAAATTTATTGTCATGCCGAAGCGCCGCGCGCCGCCGTCGAATGGCTGGCGGATTATCACCAGTTAAAGCCGCAACAGATCGAGCCTTATCTTTACAAGCTGCCGCAGGAGCGCGCCGTCAAGCATGCGTTTCGCGTGGCGAGCGGCCTCGATTCGATGGTGGTGGGCGAGCCGCAGATACTCGGCCAGTTCAAGGACGCGGTGCGCGCCGCCGAAACGGCGGGCACCTTGGGGCTGCTGCTAAACAAACTGTTTCAGCGCACCTTCGCCGTGGCGAAAAGCGTGCGTAGCGAAACCGATATTGGCGCGAGCACGGTGTCGATGGCATCCGCGGCGGTGCATCTGGCGGAACGCATCTACCCGAGCATCGCCGAACAATCGATATTGTTTATCGGTGCGGGCGAAATGGTCGAGTTGTGCGCCAGCCACTTTGCCGCGCACCATCCCAAACGTCTCACGTTCGCCAACCGCACCGACGTGCGCGCGCGGCACCTTGCCGACCGGTTTTTGGGGCGGGTGATTTCGCTGAACGATGTGCCCGCGCATTTGGCGCTGCACGATATCGTGGTGTGCTGCACCGCGAGTCCGCTGCCGATTATCGGCAAGGGCATCGTCGAAAGCGCGCTGGCGGCGCGCAAGCATCGGCCGATGATGATGTTTGATCTGGCGGTGCCGCGCGACGTTGAAGGCGAAGTCGGCAAACTGGACGACGTGTTTTTGTACACCGTCGATGATCTGGGCAAGATCGCCCGCGCCGGCATGGCGCAGCGCCAGAACGCGGTGGAGCAGGCCGAAGTCATCATTGAAAACCAGGTCACCGATTTCATGCACTGGCTGGGCAACCGCGAACTGGTGCCGACCATCCGTGCGCTGCGCGACACCGCCGAGCGTGCGCGCCGCAATGAAGTCGAGCGCGCGTTACGCAAGCTGACCACCGGCGAAGACCCGCGGCGCGTGATCGAGGCGCTGTCGCGGGCGCTGACCAACAAACTGATGCACCCGCCCACCCACGCACTGAATCACGCGAGTGAAGAAGAACGCAAGGAACTGGCGGCGATGTTGACGCGGCTGTATCAGATTCCGCGGCAGGAATAAGTAAATTAAACCCCCGGCCTTAGCGTCAGGTTCTCAGGTGTCAATGCAATGAAACCCAGCATCACCGCGAAACTCGCCCAGCTCTCCCGGCGGCTCGAAGAAATCAACCGCATGTTGAGTTCGGAGAACGTCACCGGCAACATGGACAACTATCGCAAAATCACGCGCGAAAGCGCGGAGATCGAGCCGGTGGTGGCGCTGTATCGCGAATATGAAAAAAGCGAAGGCGATTTGAAGGCGGCCGAGGAAATGGCGGCTGACCCTGCCATGCGCGAATTCGCCGAAAGCGAAAAAACCGAGATCCGTGCAAAGCTCGAAGGCCTCGAAAAAGACCTGCAAAAACAACTGCTGCCGAAAGACCCCAACGACGACAACAATATTTTTCTCGAAGTGCGCGCGGGCACCGGCGGCGACGAAGCGGCGTTGTTCGCGGGCGAACTGTTTCGCATGTATTGCCGCTATGCCGAGCGCAATCGCTGGCAGGTGGAAATCATGTCGCAGAGCGCCTCTGACCTGGGTGGTTTCCGCGAAATCATCGCCAAAATTATCGGCCGCGGCGCGTATTCAAAATTGAAGTTTGAATCCGGCGCGCATCGCGTGCAGCGCGTGCCCGTCACCGAAACGCAGGGGCGCGTGCATACCTCCGCCTGTACCGTGGCGATTCTTCCGGAAGTCGCGGATGTGAGCGATGTGGTGCTGAATCCGGCGGATTTAAAAATCGACACCTTTCGCGCATCGGGCGCCGGCGGGCAGCACATCAACAAAACCGATTCCGCGATCCGCATTACGCATTTGCCCACCGGCACCGTGGTCGAGTGTCAGGACGACCGCTCGCAACACAAGAACCGCGCGCAAGCGATGTCGGTGCTTGCCGCGCGCATCAAAGACAAGCAGGTGCGCGAACAGAATTCCAAGATCGCCGCCGAGCGTAAATCGCTGGTGGGCAGCGGCGACCGCTCCGAGCGCATCCGCACCTATAATTTTCCGCAGGGGCGGATGACCGATCACCGGATCAACCTCACCCTCTACAAACTCGCGCAGCTCATGGACGGCGATATCGATGAGGTTACCGGCGCGCTTGTCGCCGAACATCAGGCCGAGCAACTGGCGCAGTTGGCCGAAGAGATGGCGCCGGCGTAATTACGCCGGCCGCGCCGCTACGCTGCCGTGGCTGCCGTCTACGCGCTACTTGCCGCGGTTTTTTTCGCCGCCGCGCTGGTCACCACGCAGTTCGGGCTGCGCCACATGGATGGGCTCGCCGGCGCGAAAATCAGCGTGCCGTCGGCGACGGTTTTGCTTTGGGTGTTGCTGCCGTTCGGCGGCATCGGGGGCGGCGGCGGGAGCGGCGGCCTGATGGGGTGGAGCCTGCCGGGGGCAGGCGTGTTCGCCGCGCTCGGTTTGTTTTTCCCGGCGGCTGTCACGCTGCTGGCCTATGAAGCCAATCGCCGCATGGGCCCGACCATCGCGGGCGCCATTGGCAGCACCGCGCCCTTGTTCGCGGTGCTGGGCGCAGTGCTGTTTTTAGGCGAGACGTTGGGGTTAATGCAAATCGGTGCAACACTGGCGATCGTGGCCGGCTCCGTCGTGCTGGTGTGGCGCAGCGCGGGCGTACCGGCGGGAGATGCCGGCCATGCCGGCGTGTCATGGGTGTCAGGGGTTGCGTGGCTGGCCGCGGCGCTGCGCGCCTTGGCGCAAGTCATCGCCAAGGCCGGGTTATTGTTGTGGCCCAATCCTTATGCGGCGGTGCTGCTGGGCTACACGGTGTCGGCGCTGGTGATCTGGATCATCGGCGCGTTCAGCCGCCGTCCGGCGTCGCGTGTTTACACCGCGCGCGGTATCGTCTGGTTTGGGCTGACGGGGTTGTTCAATAGCGCAGGCGTGCTTGCGCTCTACACCGCGCTCGACCAAGGCGCGGTAAATGTGGTGTCGCCGATTGCCGCCAGTTATCCGCTTTTCACCCTGGTGATCAACGCCGTTATCCTGCGCCAAGAGCGCTTGAGCGCGCGCCTGGGCGGCGGCGTGGCGCTGATGGTGAGCGGGGTGGTAGTGTTGCTTCTGTATAAATAATGTTTAAAAACACATACTTATGTCAACAATCGCCGCGCTGATGAAGCGCAGTGCTCTCGCTCCCGTGGATGCGCGTGTGCTGATGCGCGCCACGCTCGGCGTGAACGACGCGTATCTGATCGCGCATGCCGATGACGAATTATCGGCGCAACACGCGGCGCGATTTTGCGCGCTCGCGGCGCAACGGGCGGCGGGCGAGCCGGTTGCATACCTTGTCGGCGAGCGCGAGTTTTACGCGCATGTTTTTAAAGTCACGCGGGCGGTGCTGATTCCGCGCCCGGAAACGGAGTTGCTGGTTGATCTGGCCTTGCAGTCCTTGCAACCCTTGCAATCTAAGCCATCGCGAGTATTGGACCTCGGCACGGGCAGCGGCTGTATCGCCCTCAGCATCGCGCTCGCGAGGCCCGGCGCGCAGGTGACGGCGCTCGACCGCTCCGCGGCGGCGCTGGCGGTCGCGCGCGAGAACGCGGCGCGGCTTAATGCGCGTAACGTCGGGTTTCAAACCAGCGATTGGTTTGAGGCCGTACAAGACCAACGCTACGACATGATTGTCGCCAACCCGCCGTATGTGGCCGTCGATGACGTGCATTTGACCCAAGGCGATCTGCGCTTTGAACCGGCATCTGCATTGGCGGCGGGCGCGGATGGCCTTGCCGATATCCGCATCATCATCGATGGCGCGCGCGCGCATCTCGCGCCGGGCGGCTGGTTGATGTTCGAGCATGGTTACGATCAGGCGTTGCGCTGCCGCGAGCGATTATCTCAGGCCGGGTTCGACGACGTGCAATCGTGGCGTGATCTGGCGGGGATCGAGCGCGTGAGCGGCGGGCGCGCGCCCTCGCTATAATCAGCGCGACACCCGGCAAGGAGGCCGTCATGTTGCGATCAGCACTTATTATCGGCGTTGCGTTATTGACAGCAGGCGCGGCGATGGCGGTAAACGCCCAAAGCGGCGCGGCTTACCCGAACCGCACCCTGCGCGTGGTGGTGACGTTTCCGCCGGGCGGCGCGACGGATATTCTCGGACGCATGAGCGCACAGCGGCTGACCGAGCGCCTCGGCCACGCGGCGGTGGTGGAAAACCGTGTCGGCGGCGGCGGCAACATCGGCGCGGAATTCGTGGCCAAGGCCGAGCCCGACGGCCATACCCTGCTGATCGGCGGCGTGCCGCATACCATCGGCATGAGCTTGTTTAACAAACTGCCGTACGATTTCGTGCGCGACCTTGCGCCGATTATCAATCTGGCGGTGTTCCCGAGCATGATTATTGTGCATCCGTCGCTGCCGGTGAAATCGATCAAGGACCTGCTCGCGCTGGCGAAAACGCGCCCCGGACAACTCAATTACGGCGGCACGCATGCCTCGCCCAATCATCTGGCGATGGAGCTGCTCAACAGTCAGGGCGGGGTGAAGATCGTGCTGATCTCCTATAAAGGCACCGGCCAGATCGTCACCGACCTGGTGGCGGGCCACGTGCAAATCGCATCGATGGGGTTTCCGGCGGCGCTGCCGATGGTCAACGCAGGCAAACTGCGCGCGCTGGCGGTGACCAGCGCGAAACGCTCGGCGTTGCTGCCCGATGTGCCGACGGTGAGCGAATCGGGATTGCCCGGCTACGACGTGACATCGTGGTATGGCTTGTTCGCACCCACCGGCACGCCCGAACCCATTATCACGCGGCTCTACACCGAGCTGGCGGCGCATTTCAAATCGCCCGACGTGGCCAAGCGCCTGTCGGCGCTGGGTGCGGAAGCCGACATCAAATCCCCGGTGGAACTCGCCGCTTTCATGCGCGCCGATGTTAAAAAATGGGCGGCAGTGGTGAAAGCCTCCGGCGCGAAGGCGGAGTAATGCGTAACCATGGCTGTTGAAACCCTGCCCGAAGGATTAACCCTGCTGCGCGAGGGCGGTGTCTGCACCGTCACCATCGACCGGCCCGACGACCTGAATCGCCTCAGCCCCGCGGTCATCGCGCGGCTGGGCGTGATCGCCGATGCCTTGCGCGACGACACCGCCATTAACGTGCTGGTCATCACCGGCGCGGGCGCGGATATTTTCTCCATGGGCATTCTTAACCCGGCGCTGCGCGCAAGTTTCACCAAGGATGAAGTCGTGACGCTGGTGCTGCGCGCCAACGCCGTATTTGACGCCATCGAAGCGCTGCCGCAAATCGTGATCGCCGCCATCAACGGCAAAGTGGTGGCGGGCGCGACGGAGCTATGCCTTGCCTGCGATTTGCGCTACGCCGTCGGGCACGCCACGTGGGTGATGCCCGAAGCGACCTGGGGCGGTTTTCCGGGCGCGGGCGCGCCGGTGCGCCTGCCGCGCGTCGTGGGCCGTGCCCGCGCGCTCGAACTCATCTGCACCGGGCGCGAAATCGACGCCCCGGAAATGGAGCGCCTGGGCCTGGTGCAGAGTATCTACGCACCGGAAACCTTTTCATCCGGCGTCGCCGCGATCGCACGCACCATCGCCGGCAACGGCCCGCTGGCCGTTCGCGGCGCAAAGCAAATCGCCGCAACCCGTGAAGCGCCGGGGTTTCGCCCCGCGCGTGAATTGTCGGATGCGCTGCGCCGCAAGCTGGAGTGGAGCCACGACGTCGATGAAGGCATCGCCGCGCATACCGAGAATCGCAAGCCGAGGTTTTTGGGACGGTGAAAATAACAGCGGAGGTGTTATCCCCGAATGCCCCCGCACCCATGGTTATAACATTGTATTTACCTTGGGCTTGCCGAGGTATAACATTGTTGCCACTCTTATGAAGGTGACGCATGAAGGCATCGATTCGCAAAATAGGCAACTCACGAGGCGTACTGATACCGAAGCCTTTCCTTGCCCAAACGGGCATGGACGTGGGCGAGGTTGATATTCAAATCGAAAGCGATGCGATTGTGATCCGCAAGCCGGAGAAAAAAGTGCGTCACGGTTGGGCCGATGCAAGCAAGGCTATTGCGGCCGCCGGCGATGACGGGCTCGTTTGGCCTGCGTTTGCGAATGAAGGTGACAAGGATATTACGTGGTAAGGCGCGGTGAAATTTGGCTGGCTGCACTGGATCCAACCATCGGCAGCGAAATTCAAAAGACACGGCCTTGCGTGATCGTGTCGCCTTCAGAGATGCACGATTATTTACGCACCGTGATTGTCGCGCCGATGACCACGGGCAGTAAGCCCGCGCCTTATCGCATCCCCGTGACGTTTCGCAGGGAAAGCGGATTGATTTTGCTGGATCAGATGCGTACGCTCGACAAAACACGCTTGGTGAAGAAAATGGGCGCAACCCCCGACAAGACGTTGACGGACGTGCTGCATACCCTTCAAGAGGTGTTCACGGAGTAGCGGCAAACTACTGCGCGATACTCAGCTTCGCATCGCGAATCAATTTCCCCCACTTGTCGTGTTCGCCGCGGATGAAGTCGCCGAATTGCTCCGGCGTGCTGCCTGCCACCTCGATGGATTGTTCGGCGAGTCGAGCCGCGGTGGTTGCGTCTTTGATCGCCTTCAGCACCTCGCTGTTCAGGCGCGCGATGATGCGTGGCGGCGTGCCGGCGGGGACCAGCAATCCGGCCCACGCGCCCGATTCGAGTTGCGGGTAGCCGGATTCGGCCATCGTCGGCACGTTGGGCATCGCGCCGGAACGTTGTGCGCCACTCACCGCCAGCCCTTTTAAGCGCCCCGCGCGCAAATGCGGCACGGCGGCGCCGGCCGCGATGACGATAAGATTGACGTGGCCGCCGAGCACATCGACCACGGCGGGCGCGCCGCCTTTGTACGGCACGTGCAGCAGATCAACACCGGTGAGCAGTTTGAACTGCTCGGTCGCCAGGTGCCCCGAACTGCCCGCGCCCACGGAGCCGTAGCTGTAGCCGCCCGGTTTGGCTTTCGCCAGCGCGGCGAGTTCTTTCAGATTGCTGGCGGCAAACGCGGGCAGCGCCGCCACTACCAGCGGGATACGTGCCATCAGCGCCACCGGCGCGAAATCTTTCAGCGTATCGAAGCGCATGTTTTTGTAGATGTGCGGATTCACCGCGTGGGTGTCGAAGGCGAACAGCAGCGTGTAGCCGTCCGCGCTGGCCTTGGCCGCCGCGTCCGTGCCGACGGAGCCGCCCGCGCCGCCGCGATTGTCGATCACCAGCGTTTGCCCCAGCGCCTCGGACATTTTCTGGCCGACGGTGCGCCCGACAATATCCACCACGCCGCCGGGCGGAAACGGCACGATGGCGCGGATGGGTTTGTTGGGGTAAGTCGGCAGGGCGGTCTGCGCGGTGGCGGCACCGGCTGTGGCGAGCAGGGCTGCGGTGAACAGGGGCATGACACATTTCATGGTTTGTTTTCCTTGTTTTTTCAGGCGGCACTGCGGTTACGAATAACCGGAAATACTTTTTTGGCGAACAGATCCACCGTCATGCACGGGTCCGCCGCCAGGCTCACGGTAAACATTAACCGTTTGGCCCCCGCCGCTTTTGCCGCAAGCACCTGTTCAAGGCATTCATCCGGCGTGCCGCACACCGCCAGCCTGCGCGACAGATAATCGAACAGCCCCAGCTCGCGCACCAGCTTGATGTCCGCTTCGCCGGGGCTGGTGCTGTAGCGGCGGCGCAGTTCGAGCAGCGGTTCGTGATATTGGGTGGGCACGCCGCGCTGCTCGAGATTTTTGGCGCCGATCACATAGCCGTTCAAAAAAGCCAGCATCGCGCCCAGCTTGGCGCGGGCGGCGTTGCCATCGACGTTGCAATCGAGCGCGGCGATTTGCCAGATTTCAACGTCGTCAGGATCGCGCCCGGCTGCCGCAAGCGCATCGGTCACGATCGCCTCGGATTGGCGTATGTTGTCCGCGCCGATGCCGTAGTTGATGAACACGCCATCGGCGTGCGCCGCCGCCTGTTGCAGCGATTTCGGATGCGATGCGGCGAGAAACACCTTCGGCACGCGCTTGACCCACGGCATGTGCGCGGCGCCGCCGTGGTAGTCAACCGGGTCGCCCTTGAGCACCTGCTTGATGAACGACACGCCTTCGCCGAGCATCGTCGCCGTGGTCTTTTGCGTCACGCCGATATTTTTGGTGCCGCTGTGGCCCGCGCCGATGCCCAGCACCGCGCGCCCGCCGGACAATGCATCGATGGAGGCAATCGCCGCCGCCGACACCGCCGGATGGCGCGACGCCAGATTGGTGACGCAGATAGCCACACGCGGGCGCTGGGTTTCCTGCGCGACTATCGCGGCGCTGACCCACGGGTCCATCGCGTTGCCGGGGGTGTCGGCGATGCCGATCATGTCGTAGCCGTGGCTTTCGGCCAGCGCCGCCAGCTTGCGCGTTAACTCGACAGTAAACGGCCAGAAAAAGAATCCGATCTGCATCAGGTATCCTTGGTTTTTATTCGGCGGTAAGTGCGCGCACGAGTATGCCACGGCATGCGCGTCAGGCATCACGAAGGGCGATTGACCCGGAGTGGGGTGTACCGTTAAACTAATACCCTATTGAATTTGTCGGATATGTACGATCGAGCACGTTCAGACACTTTTTAGAACCTGATTGGAGCAAAGCCCATGAGTATTCAAGACGATATCAAAGCACAGATCACCAAGAACAAAATCATGTTGTACATGAAAGGTTCGCCGGATTTTCCGCAGTGCGGTTTTTCCGCCAACGCGATCAACATTCTGCGCGAGTGCGGGGTCGAAGACATCGCCTCCTGCAACGTGCTCGAAAACCCGGAAATCCGTCAAGGCATCAAGGAGTTTTCCAACTGGCCGACGATCCCGCAGCTTTATGTGAACGGCGAGTTTATCGGCGGCTCGGACATCGTGGCCGAGATGCACCAAAGCGGCGAGCTGCAAAAAATATTGAAATAAGCGCCGGCGCATCAAACAAAAGGGCCATGTTAAACATGGCCCTTTTGTTTTGCGGCAAGGATTGCCGCGGGGGCTACCGCGATTTCGGCACGGTGGCGCCGCCGGCGTCTTTCCAGCTATCGAATCCACCCGCGATCAGACGCGCCCGGTAGCCGTTTTTCGTCAGGTAATCGACCGAGGCGTTGCTGATGGAGCGCCCGTGGGCGCAGAACAAAAGAATTTCCTTGTCCTTCGGCAGCGCGCCGCTCCACTCGGCGATTTTGTCGGGATCAAAGCGGCGCGACGCCGGCAGGGTAAGCGCGTCTTTGTCGTAATCGGCATTGCGCCGCAGATCGAGAATGACCGCGTCCTCCGGCTGGGCGAGCACTTTTTTCAGATCGGCGTGCGAGATCACGCGATCGGTGGACGGCTGTTTGGCGGCGGCGGCATCCGCTGCCCGCGCCGCGGGCGCCAGCAAGAGCGCTGCTGACAGCAGACCGGCAAGAAACGTTTTCATCCCGTTCTCCTTTGAATCGTGGCTACAACGTAGCGAAAGCATATTGCATGACCAGCACCAATGCAATCACGAACAGCAACCGCAACAACCAGCGGCGATAGGTTTTGGCGTCGATACGCTCACGGTTCTTGATGCCGCAGATGGTGGTGGCGACGGCGATCACGGCAAACGGCAACGTTGCCGCCCATTGCGCCCAGGTAACGCCGCCTTCCAGCGTGAGTATCACCATCTGCGTGGGTTTGCCGACCGTGAAACACAAGTTGAGCACCTGCACAAAGACCATGCGATCCACGCCCAGCGAAAACAAATACATCAGCAACGGCGGCGCGGCAATGTTGGCCGTGCCTTCCGACAGGCCCGCGAGCAACGCAAATCCAACACCGGACGCCACGCGATGCCGCGACACAAACGCCCATTCGACGCGCCCCATGTGATCGAGATACAGATACAACACGATCACGCCCGCCAGCAGCAGCGCAAACGGAAACGCAGGGTAAGCGACAAACAGCCGCGCGCCGAGCGCCGCGCCCGCCAGCATGCACAAGGGCATGAACCAGAAGCGCCGCAGCGTCGGCAGAAACTGCCCGGTCATCATAATGTTGGTCGCGGTGGTCGCCACGCACGGCAGCAGCACCACGATCACGGCGGTACGCATATCGGTCACTGCCGCGATCATCGGCGTGGCCAGCATCGGAAACCCCAACCCCAGCGCGCCTTGCACCAGGCCCGCGAAAGCAAGCACCACGGCGATCCAGATAACGATGGTTAAAGGCAGGGACTCGAAGCCGGGCATGAAGAGGGAATTGCATAAACGCCTATTGTAGCGGCATTGATCCCCGCGTCTTATTTCAATGTAAGTATTTGTTTTTAATCGGTATTTATTGAACTTCGGGGATGGGAAGCTTCATTTTCAAAGGGGTGTTCGCGTATAATCGCATCGTCCTGCTGGCGTGCGCCGCATAAATCATGGGCCTGCGTTGCGTGACAGTGTGTATGCGATATCCGATATGCAACGCGCACCGGCCTTGCCAATATCCCAAAGGGGTTCTGCATGAACACCGCGTCCGACAGCAAGTTGCTCGCCAAACAACTCGCCCACGTTACCCCTAACGGCAAAGTACGTATGACGCCGAGCGAGGCCTTTGTTGAAACATTGGTCGCGCAAGGCGTGAAAGACGCCTTCGGCATCGCCGGCTCGGCGTACCTGGACGCGCTCGATTTATTTCCGCTCGCGGGCATCCGCTTTGTGCCGGTGGCCCATGAGCAGAACGCCGCGCACATGGCCGACGGTTATGCCCGCGTCACCGGCAAACACGGCGTGTGCATCGCGCAAAACGGCCCCGGCGTCACCAACTTTGTCACCGGCATCGCCGCCGCCTACTGGGCGCATACGCCAGTGGTGGCGATCACGCCCGAAGCCGCCACCATGGGCATGGGCCTCGGCGGCTTTCAGGAGGCCGGGCAACTGCCGATGTTCTCCAGCATCAGCCAATGGCAGGTGCAGGTGAATTCGCCGCTGCGTATCGCCGAGCTGACCAGCCGCGCGTTTGATTATGCGATGGCCGGGCGCGGCCCGGTGCAGGTGAATATCCCGCGCGATTACTTTTACGGCGACGGCGAATTTGAAATACCGCAACCGCTGCGTATCGAGCGCGCCGCCGGCGGCCGCGAGTCGCTTGATGCCGCAGCCAGGCTGCTGGCGAAAGCGAAATTCCCGGTGATCCTCTCCGGCGGCGGCGTGGTCATGGGCAACGCCATCGAGGAGTGCCGCGCGCTGGCCGAATACCTCACCGCGCCGGTGGTGAATTCGTACCTGCACAATGATTCTTTCCCCGCGGCGCACCCGCTGTGCTGCGGCCCGCTGGGGTATCAGGGTTCCCGTGCGGCCATGAAAATCATTGCCCGCGCCGACGTGGTGCTGGCGCTCGGCTCGCGACTTGGGCCGCTGGGCGCGTTGCCGCAATACGGCATTGATTATTGGCCGGCTAACGCGAAAGTCATCCAGATCGATTGCGATCCGCGCGTGCTGAATCTGGTCAAGCGCGTCTCGCTTGGCATCTGCGGCGACGCGCGGCTGGCGGCCATCGAATTGCTTGCGCGACTGAAAGCGCAAACCAAACTCACGCCCAACAAAACGCGGCTGGCGGAAGTGAAAGTCGAAAAAGCCGGCTGGGCCGAAGAACTCGCCAAGTGGCCGTCGCCCAACGAAAAAGGCCGCATCGGCCCGCGGCAGGCGCTGGCAACACTGGCGCGCGCCATGCCCAGGAATGCGATGGTCGCCACCGATGTCGGCAATGTGTGCTCGCTCGCCAACAGCTACCTGTCGTTTGAAAGCGCACCGTCGTATTTGGCGGCGATGAGCTTCGGCAGCAGCGGCTACGCCTTCCCCGCCGCCATCGGCGCGAAAGTGGGCCGCCCGGATCGCCCGGCTATCGCCTATGTCGGCGACGGCGCATGGGGCATGAGCCTGAACGAAGTGCTCACCTGCGTGCGCGAAAACATACCCGCCATCGCCGTGGTGTTCAACAACGGCCAGCGCGGCGCCGAAAAAAAACATCAGGCTGAATATTTCGACAAACGCTACCTCGGCACCCAGCTTAAAAACCCCAACTTCGCCGATGTCGCCGAGGCCATGGGGGCGCACGGCCTCACGGTTGAGCACATTGACGAAATCGGCGACGCCCTGCGCGGCGCGGTGAAATCCAACAAGCCCACCGTCATCAACCTGATGCTCACCCAGGAGCTCGGCGAAGCGTTTCGCGGCGAAGCGCTTAAACCGCCGAAGCGCCTGTTGCAGAAATACCGCAAATTAAGCGCCAAAGAGTTTCGGTAGCGTGACGACCGTGGCCGAGGGCGCAAGTCGCCATCTGTTGGCGAGGCGCAAATTTTCGTTTAAAAACAAATGGTTATAAAGAAATGCCCTCTTTCGATCAATTTGTTTGGCATGCGTGCGCGTGCCGCCCGCCGTTGAAAAGTTATGAGAAGTGGGTATAGTCGCCGTGACGGCGTGAGACAGGTTAACGCGGCATTCACAAGCGGGGGTGGCAATGGCGGATAGAACCTTGTACGACATACTGGAAGTCAGCAATTCCGCGTCGCAAGACGCCATACGCGCGGCATATGAACGCCTGTCGCAAAAATCCGATCCGGCGCATGAAAGTAACGCCGGCAATGCGGACGCGCGGTTTCAGTACAACGCGATCAAGGAAGCGCTCTTCACCCTGAGCAATGCCGAAACGCGCGCGCAGTACGACCGAAAACTGGAACAGCGCGCCGCCGGCGCGATACGCAACGTTGAAATCCTTGATCCCTTCTGGACATTGCCCAAGCTGATCGTGGCCGGCCTGGTGGTGCTGGTGCTCGGCGGGTTCTACTTTAAATACCAGCAAACCCAGGCGCGGCTCGAAGCCGAAAAAGTGATCGCTGCCGCCAAGGCAAAAGAGGGGGAAGAAAAAGCCAAGGCCGAAGCCGAGGCCGACCGCATCGCGCTGGAGCGGGTGCGAGAGCAAAAAATGGAAGAACGGCAGCGCTACCACGAGCAACAATCCGACGTGCGGCAGTTTCGCGGCGACAGCACGCGGGACGCCATCGTGAACAGGGGTATTTCCTCTTTTGACCGGGCGCAGGATCGCAGCGCGGCGAACGCCGAGCTGGCCGAAGAAGCGCGCCGCAAGCGCGAGGAAGCGCAGGCCGCCGCGCGCCAATCATTGGCGCGCGACAAAGCCGAGCTTTGCCGCATCGAGCGTGAACGGTATGGCCGGTCAATATCCTGTTGAGTGCGCGGCGGACGCTAAAATGCGCGCGATGAAAACTACCGGCATCGCCGGTTTGCTGGTATCGATGCTGTTTGCGGGCGTCAGCGCGGTCGCGCAGGAGCGCAAAGCCTACAGGCACGTGGACCAGGCAGGCAACGTAACCTATTCGCAGACGCCACCGATTGTCGGCAAAGACGCGACAAAGACGGGAAAGGCGGAAAAGGTGGAACGGGTGAATATCGCCCCCGCGCAACAGGGCCGCGGCGGCTATACCGGCGGTTATTACCACAACGACTATCCCCGGCACTATTCCCCGCAACAATATTCATCATCCGCGCCATCGGCCGCCCAGCAGCGGCAATCCGCACAGGAACAACGGCTCGCCGCCGTAAAAGCGGAATGCGAACGCAATCGCGGCGCCGATTGCAACCACCCCGCGACCTTGCAGTACCTCGACTCGACCAGCATCCCCGGCGGCCGTCGCCGGTAATACCGATGATCGGTGATCGGGCGCGGGACCGGGGCGTACATAGGGCATGGCTATATCGTGTCTGACCGTTCGCAGTAACAGCAGTAAATCTAGCGGGTTGAAGTCCCGTCCAAGGAGTTGTCCGTACACCTTGGTAGCGTAAGGAAGCGGCGTTGAAGCAATTTGCGCATTTCGCGCAACGTGACCGGTCGTTTCGCGAGAGCGTGACCGATTTGGGAATGCTGCATGAATAGGGTTTTAGTTTACCTCAATCGGTCACGCTTTCGGTGAAATCGCGGTCACGCTTTGGTGAAACGGCGGTCAC
>JANPOH010000101.1:0-1841 GCA_031427895.1 Betaproteobacteria bacterium | reverse complement strand
ATTCATAGCGATAGTTGTGGGTAATGATCAGCCTTCAAGGGGAGGGCTAGGGTGGGATGGGGGACAGCCGAATCTACCCCACCCCCATCCCCGCCTTCCCCCTGAAGGGGAAGGGGTTTCTTTGGTAATTTTGTAACACAGGGCAATTAGTAACCTTAAGACAAAGCTGGGACGCTGGCGCCATCGAAACCATCACAGGGAAGACGCTTATGTTCAACACTTTTCTCAAGTTTGCTTGCGCTGCGGGGCTTGCAGCCAACGCGCCCGTGGCGCTCTGCGCCGATCCTTGGCCGTCCAACCCGCTAAAACTGGCGGTGACATTCGCGGCGGGCGGCGCAACCGATGTTACCGCGCGCCTGATCGCGGAAAAAATCCGCGTCGACCTCGGTCGCCCCGTGCTGGTTGATAACCGGCCGGGCGCAGGCGGCAACATCGGCGCGGATATCGTAGCCAAGGCGCCTGCCGATGGCTACACGCTGTTGATGGTCACCAGCTCGCCCCTTAGCCCCTTAGCCTCTTAGCCCCTTAGCCACTTAGCCCCACGTTATTCCGCTAACTCCCGACTCAACAACCGCGCTCCCGCCGCCAGCGCCCGTAACTTGGCCTCCGCAACCGGACGCGCCATCGGCGCCATGCCGCAGTTGGTGCAGCCGTGCAGATGTTCTATCGGCACATATTTCAATGCCTCGCGCAGCGTCGCCGCCACTTGTTGCGGGGTTTCAATCACGCTCGACGCCACATCAATCGCGCCGACTAGAACATCTTTGCCTTTCAGCAGACCAATCAACTCTATCGGCACATGCGAGTTCGCGCATTCGAGCGACACCTGTTTGATCGAGCTTTTCGACAGCAACGGAAAGGTGGATTCGTACTGCCGCCACTGCCCGCCCAGCGTTTTTTTCCAGTCGTCGTTGGCCTTGATGCCGTAGCCGTAGC
Organism: Betaproteobacteria bacterium; assembly: GCA_031427895.1. Classification (GTDB taxonomy): domain Bacteria; phylum Pseudomonadota; class Gammaproteobacteria; order Burkholderiales; family SG8-41; genus UBA5216. The sequence goes on along the minus strand of JANPOH010000101.1, from coordinate 905 downwards.
AGATGTGTACCGCCGTGGTACAGGTTAGCCCTGCCGCGGCGTGCTCCAGCGCGGCGATGCCCCAGTCACGCACTTCATCGAGATAAACGTTAAACGCCGGTTCGTCGAACTGGATGATGTCGGCGCCCGCAGCGATCAGCGCCTTGGCTTCCGCGTTGAGCAAATCGGCCAGCGCGAAGGCGAGCTTGGCGCGATCCTTGTAATACTCGTCGGCCAGCGTATCGACCATTGTCATCGGCCCCGGCAGCGTGAACTTCAATTTGTGCGCGGTGTTGGCGCGGGCGAACTTCACCTCGTCCGCATGCACGGGGGCGCGCCAGCGCACCGGCGCCACCACGGTCGGGCAATCCGCCTCGTAACGGTCGGCACGGATGCCGATGCGTTTCAGTTTGCCGAAATCAACACCTTCGACGCCCTGCAAAAACCCATGCACAAAGTGCATGCGCGTCTGCTCGCCGTCGCCGACGATATCAATGCCCGCCTGCTCCTGCATTTTGAGCACGGTACGCACCGCATCGCGTTTGCCCTCGGCAAGCCGTTCGCCTTCAAGTTGCCACGGCGCCCACAACACTTCGGGCTTCGCCAGCCATGAGGGCTTCGGCAGACTGCCGACGATGGTGGTTTTGATGTGTGTCATGGCATCCGCGCTCAGTGAAAATCTCAGTGAAAATACAACCCGCCATTCATCAAATACGCTTGCCCCGTGATGTAACCCGCATCTTCGCTCGCCAGATAAACCATCAGCGACACCACTTCCTTGGGTGTGCCCAAACGGCGTATCGGCTGCTGCGGTTTCAAACCTTTGGGTTTTTGAAACGAATCGCGCTCGACGTCAATGGTGCCGGGGCCGATACAATTGACAGTGATTTCATGTTCGGCGAATTCGCGCGCCATGCCGCGTGAAA
>JANPOH010000100.1:0-4029 GCA_031427895.1 Betaproteobacteria bacterium | reverse complement strand
TGCGTTGATCTGTAAGCGTGCCTTGGTACCACCGGCGCCGTCGGCGTCGCGCACGATCTCATACACGCCTGCCGGGCAATAGCGCTGTTCCGGCGCATCGTACAGCTCAAGATTGACGTTGATCGGCACCGACGCATCTTTCAGCGTCAGGTGCGCGGGCTGGTCTTCATTGTGGTTGGTGTTGGAAATAAACACCGATGAATTCCGGTCAAACGTAACCACGCCATCGGGCTTCGGGTAAACAATGGGTTTGCAGTCCTTCGCGTGTTTAAGCGACTCGTGATCCGCGCCGTGGTGATGCATGGTCCACGGCGCTTTGCCGCGCAACAGCACCTGATCGATGCCGAATCCCAGCGTGCCGATGATGAGGCCCTTGCTCATCCACGGCTTGAAGTTGCGCGCGCGATGCAGTTCATCGTGCAGCCAACTGCCCTCGAACGCCACCGGGTAATCGTTTAATTCATCGCCGCTACGACCCTTACGCACGGCGTCAAACACCGCGCCCGCCGCCAGCATGCCGGACTTGATCGCGGCATGGCTGCCTTTGATGCGCGAGGCATTCAGAAAGCCCGCGTCGTCGCCGATCAGGCAGCCGCCGGGGAATATGAGCTTCGGTAGCGATTGCAATCCGCCTGCGTTGATGGCGCGCGCGCCGTACGAAATGCGCTTGCCGCCTTCGAGATAGGTGCGTATCGCGGGGTGGGTCTTGTAACGCTGGAATTCCTCATACGGACTGAGATACGGATTGGTGTAACCCAATCCCACCACAAAGCCGATGGCCACCAGATTGTTTTCCAGGTGATAACAGAACGAGCCGCCGTAGGTGTCGTTCTCCAGCGGCCAGCCGGCGGTGTGAATCACCAGGCCCGGCTTGTGCTTATCGGGTTTGACTTCCCACAGTTCTTTCAGGCCGATGCCGTAGAGCTGCGGTTCGGCGTTGGCGCGCAGTTTGAATTTTTCCTGCAACTGCTTGCCCAGATGTCCGCGGCAGCCTTCGGCAAACAGCGTGTACTTGGCGCGCAGTTCCATGCCCGGCGCGTGGGCATCGGTGGGTTTGCCGTCGCGGCCGATGCCCATGTCGCCGGTGGCCACACCCGCCACCGCGCCTTTGTCGTCGAACAACACCTCGGCGGCGGCGAAGCCGGGGAATATTTCCACGCCTAGCGATTCGGCCTGCTGGCCCAGCCAGCGGCACACGTTGCCGAGGCTAATGACGTAGTTGCCATGATTTTGCAGGCAGCCCGGCAGCAGAAACGCCGGCAACGGCATCTGCGATGTCTCGGTCAGGAACAGAAAACGGTCTTCGCTGACCGGCGTATTCAGCGGCGCGTCGAGTTCTTTCCAGTTGGGCAGCAGCTCGTTCAGCGCGCGCGGGTCCATCACCGCGCCCGACAAAATGTGCGCGCCGACCTCGGAGCCTTTTTCGATGATGCAGACGCTGATCTCGTGGCCGTGCTCGGCGGCGAGTTGTTTTAATTTGATCGCCGCACCCAACCCGGCGGGGCCGGCGCCCACGATGACGACATCGTACTCCATCGATTCGCGTTCTGACACGTTCTGACTCCTCACAATTGGAGCGGCAATTATACCGCCGCTGTTTCGCCGAGAATGCCGCGTGCGCAGGTGATGCCGCTGCGCACTGCGGCTTCCAGCGTCGCCGGGTAGTCGCTGGCGGTGTAATCGCCGGCCAGCCAGAAATTTTTCAGCGGCGTTTGTTGCGCGGGGCGGCGCAATCCCGGTGTGGCGGAGAAGGTCGCACGCTTTTCGGTGATGACGCGTTGCCATGTCAACGGCGGAAGCGGGCCGAAGTGCGCGCCGAGTTCGTCGAGCACGCGCTGCGCCAGCGCGTCCTGCGTCAGTTCGTGATGCGGCCCTTCGGCGCTGATGACCGCGCCGATCAATCCGCGCTGGCCGCAGATGGCCTCGCGGTCGAACAGCCACTGCACAAAGCCGCGTGACAGCCCGGTCATCGGCGCGGGCAGCGCCACACGGCCCTCGAATTGCAGATACACGCTGGTGATCGGCTGGTATTCCAGCGCCTGCACGAGCCGCGCCGTTTCTGCCAGCGCGCCGATGCCGGCGAGAAACGCCGCCACCTGATGCGGCGGCAGCGCGCAGATAACGTGGCTGACGTTTCGCGATTCCGTGCCGGTGGCGACTTGAAAGCCGTTCGGGCCGGGAATGAGCGCGGTGACACGGCGGCTGGTCAGCACCTCGCCGCCGCGCGCCCGCACATAGTCCGCCGCCGGCTCCGGAAACAGTGCACTGAAATCCATCCGCGAAATCAGCATGTCGCTGTCGGCGCGGCCGGCATTCAGTCCGTCGCGCAGCACGTTCAAAAAAAGTTGCGCGGAGGATTTTTCCGGCGGCGTGTTGAGCGCCGAAACGCACAGCGGATGCCACAGATGTTCCGTCAGCACCGGCCCCTGCGCGTGTGAGGCGAGCAAGGCGCTGACGGTGGTGTCGCGCGGCAATGAAAACTTCGCGCCTTGCAGCGCGCGCATCATGCGCACGGCGGCCCAGCATTCGCCGAATGAAGCGCCCTTGGCGGTGAACAATGCGGCGGCCAGATGCAGCGGCGCGGGCAGCCGGGGCGCACGCAGATGCAGGTGCTGGTGGACATACCACTCGAGTGGAAAGCGTAGCAGCGCGTCGGCGGGGGCGGGATGAACCTGCGCGATCAGCCGCAGCGTTTCGCGATACGCGCCGACCAGGATGTGCAGCCCGTTGTCGAGCGACGTGCCTTGGATATCCACGCGCCGCGCGCGCCCGCCGAGTACCGGGCCGGCTTCATACACTGTCACCGGCACGCGCTGTTCGGCCAGCGTCACGGCGGCAGCCATGCCGGCGTAGCCGCCGCCGATGATGGCGACGTGCGGAAGGGTATCGGGCACGGTGATTAAATATTGTTTAAAAACAAATACTTACGATATTATCGCGAAGGGCCGGCCCAGACCGCGCGAGGCACATGCACCTGGCCTTCGAAGATGCGCCGGGCGGTGCGTATCAGTGCGGCGCGGCGCAGCGTCTGTTTGCCGTCGGTGAAATCGGCATCCAGATCGATGGCGATTTTGCCCGATGGATGTTCGATCTCGATCATGCCCTGCGGCGCCTTCGTGCGACTGGCGATTTGTTCCGCGAGCGTGCCGGGAATCGCGCAGGCGGAGGCGATGCACACGGTGCCGGTGACTGGGTGTGATTTGTGACAGGACTCCGGCACGAAATAGCGCGAGGTGATGACGCCGCCGTTGCGCGGCGAGGCGAGCAGCGCGATTTTCGGCACGACATTTTTTGATACATCGCCCATACCCATCAGCGCGCCCGCCTTGCGGCGGATGGCTTCCATGCGCTGCATCAACGCGCGATCCGCGTCCAATTCGTCCGGCGTCTCGTAGCCGGTTTTGCCCATGTCGGCGGCGCGCATCATCACAAGCGGCATCGCCACATCGACACAGCTCACTTCAACGCCGTCGATCATATCCAGCGGTTTGCCGCTGGGCAGCAGTTTCTGAGTGACCGAGCCGATGGCGGCGGTGAAGTTGATGCCGACCGGCGCGGCCGTGCCCGGCACGCCGTCGATGGATGCAGCGCCTTTGTAAGTCACCTCGCCGCCGGGGGTTTGCACGATGGCCTCGACCACCGACTGCGTGTTGACATTAAATATACGCACCGGTGTCTCGTTGTTGAGAGCAGGAATTAATCCCTGGTCGATCGCAAACGGCCCCACCGCCACCAGCATGTTGCCGCAGTTCGGTTTGGTATCGACGCGCTTCTCGTTGATCTCGACCTGCGCAAACAGATAATCCACGTCCACGCCGGGGCGTTGCGACTTGCTCACCATCGCCACTTTGCTCGTCACCGAGTGCGAGCCGCCAATGCCGTCCACCTGAATTTCATGCGGCGAACCCATCACCGCCAGCAATACCGCATCGCGCGTGGCGGTATCGGCGGGCAGATCGGACAGATGGAAAAACGGCCCGCGTGAGGTGCCGCCGCGCATGATGACGCAGGGAATTTTGGTTTGCATGA
>JANPOH010000099.1:0-20524 GCA_031427895.1 Betaproteobacteria bacterium | reverse complement strand
AAAGCACGGCGAACCATTCTGAGGGCTTCTCGCGCCAATCCCCAAAATCACGCGTGTTTCAGACTTCGTTCACAGCGTTTCTTGATAACTCGCATTGTACCAATCACTTACGGTGTTCTTTGCCCTTTTTATGCAAAATTCAGGTTAGGGTTACTTCGGCGGTCGACCGATGCCGGCGGCGAAAATCCCGCAAATTCTGGAAAAGCGTTAAACACACTGGAGAAAAATCATGAAAATCACCCGCATTGAACCCATACTCATACGCACGCCGTTGGTGCTCGACGACGCCGTGCCGCACGCCAGCGGCGCGCCGAAGAACGATGTGCATACGCTGCTGGTCAAGGTGGAAACCGACGAAGGCATCACCGGCTGGGGCGAGGCGTTTTCCAATGCGGGCTGGCTGGCCACGCGTACCGCGGTGGAGCAGATCGTCGCCCCTCGTGTGCTCGACAAGGATCCCGCCAACATCGCGCAGATTCAGGCCGACCTGCATCGCGGCCTCTACAACACGGGCCGCAGCGGCGCGGTGGTGTTTGCGATCTCCGGGCTGGACATCGCCCTGTGGGATATTGCCGCCAAGCGCGCGGGCAAGCCGCTCTACCAATTGCTGGGCGGCAGCGCGCGCGCCACGTTGCCGGCGTACGCAAGCCTGCTGCGCTACGGCAATGCGAAGATGGTGACGGACAAAATCGCCGAGGCGCTGGGGCGAGGCTATCGCTTCATCAAGCTGCACGAGAACAAAGACGACATCGTGCGTGCGGCGAAAAAAGCCTGCGGGGATAACGTGCCGCTGATGGTGGATTGCTCGTGCCCGTGGACGGTGGATGAGTCTATCGCGACGGCGCGCCGCTGGGCCGATCTGGATCTGGCGTGGATCGAGGAGCCGATTTATCCGCCCGACGATCACGGCGGGCTGGCGCGGCTGCGAGCGGCGAGTTCGACGCCGATCGCAGCGGGTGAAAACTGCTCCAACCTGTTTGAATTCAAGCGCCTCTTCGAGGCCGGCGCGGTGGGCATCGCGCAGCCCAGCGTGACCAAGATCGGCGGCGTGACCGAGTTGCGGAAAATATTCGCGCTGGGCGAGGCGCATGGCGTGGTGGTGGTGCCGCATTCGCCGTATTTCGGCCCGGGCCTGCTGGCGTCCATCCACGTGTGCGCCGCCGCCGCGCGCGAGGTGCCGATCGAGCGCTACTACTGCGATTTTGCCGAGACGCCGTTCGGCGAGCAGATCATTCCGCGCAACGGCGTGTTCGCGGTGCCGCAGGAGCCGGGCTTGGGCAAAGACCCGGACTTGGCCATGCTGGAGCGGATGCGGGTGCGGTAGCGGCTCAGTCCTCGCGCGGGTATTGCAGCACCAGCACTTCAAGTCCCTTGGCGCCGGCCTGGATTTCGAGCGCGGCTTCCGTGGATTCGACAACAACCATCGACCACAGCGGCAATTCCGCGCCTGCCTTGAGCATGCTGCCGTTGGCGACGAACAGATAATAGCCGCCCGACAGTGCCGGATCGGGCGCCATCGTGCTCATATTGGCCCCCAGCCTGACGACGTGCGCCGCCATTTCGTCATCAATTTTTGACGCATCAAAAAGCGGTTCCCACGACACGGTTTCGCGATACTGCATCACCGGCTCGGTGGACAGCACCACCGGCGGCGCGATCCAGTTGCGCCGCTTGCCGGGCTTTAACTTTTCACGGTAGCCGGGCTTGTCGAGATACACCGGCGCGGAGTCGCCGGTTTTGATCCGCAGCGCCATGAACGACAGCCCTTGCGGACCGGCAACCAGCGGGCCGTACGCGGTATGGCGGTCTTTGTACTGCACCGTCAGCGGCAGTATCGGCTCTTCTTTCTTGCCGATGGCGCCGGCGCCGGCGGGAAACAACTGAAATTGCGTCATGCCGTGAAAATGCGGAATGATGGTTTCGTTCGGCGTCATTTCCGTCATCGTCGCCTGCGGACCGGGCGCCGCGCTGATCGAGGATCGCGGCCCGAAAAAATTCGTCGCCCAGTGTTTAATCCCCGTGCCGGGAGACGAAATAACGTGGCGCTTGGCCAACGCCTCGGTTCCACTCATGGTGTAAATCATGCGCTCATCCCTGTGATGTTAATGACTGGCCGAACGGATCGGATACCCACTACCGCAACGTCAACGTCAACGTAGCGTAGCCGCAACCTTGCGTATTTCATCCGGGGAGCGTTCGCCTGCGAGCGGGGTTCCCGGTATCAAATGTTTGCCCATCGCCGCGAGCGTGCCCACCAGCACCGGCTCGTAACCGGCGTCGCGGATCAGGCCCGACGCCGTTGCAATCGCATTTTGATCGTCGCCCGCGATAGGCATGCCCACGCGTTCGCCCTTGTTGGAGGCGGCTTCGCCCATGCGCCGGGCGCCGATGGCGTTGAAGGCGCGCACGATGCGCGCACCCGGCAGATATTCCATCGAGGCCACGCCCGCGCCTTTTTCGCGCGCCGCCACCGCGATGTCGCCGTCGCGCGCGACGATGGGGTTGGAGGTGTCGATCACGATCTTGTTCTTAAGCAAATCCGCCAAATCCTTGCCCACGCCGGGCAGCGCTTTGTATGGCACCGAAATCAGCAGCACCGTGCCGAAAGCGGCCGCGTCGCGCGGCGTGCCGGCGCGCGCGCCGCCGCCAAGGCTGGCGGCGAGTTTTTTGTCGTCATCGAGATTGAGCGACGAAAACATCACCTCGTGCCCGGCTTTCACCCATGCGCCGCCGATGGCGCTGCCGACGTTGCCCGAGCCGACGACGCCGATTTTCATTTTTGCGGCGGCGGTTTGGGCGTGCGCCGCGAAGGGCAGGCACGCCGACAGCAGCGTGATCGCGGCGGCTTGCAGTAATCGGCGACGAATGCGTGTCATGGCGAAGCTCCAGAACGGTGGCTGAGGAACGTAATTTAGTCATGCGGCCGTGAATGTGCAAGCCCCGCCGGCGTGAATGGACGTGATCGCCCCGGCAAACGACGGTAAAATAAATCTTCGCCTCGCGGCCCATTTTGGATAAGCATCCACCCCGGAGTGTCACTGAATGACTAACAAAGTTATGCATGTCGCGCCTGCCGCGCGTTTGCGGCAGGTATTGCAGCAGCCGGGCCTTATCACCATGCCCTGCTGTTACGACGCGCTGACGTCGCGCCTGATACACGAAGCGGGTTTTGCGTTGACGCTGATGAGCGGATTTGCCGTATCGGCGGCGCGGCTGGCGCAGCCCGACACCGGGCTGATTTCGTTCGCGGAAATGGTGGATCAGTTGCGTAATATCTGCGCGGCGGCGCCGGGCTTGTGCGTGATCGGCGATGGCGACACCGGTTACGGCAATGCGATCAACGTGCGCCGCACGGTGAGGGAATACGCGCTGGCCGGCGCCGCCGCCATCATGATTGAAGATCAGGTCAGCCCCAAGCGCTGCGGCCACACACGCGGCAAGCAGGTGGTGTCGCGCGGCGAAGCGAAGATGCGTATACGCGCGGCGGTGGACGAACGGCAGGAAAATGGCGATTGCGACATCCTGATAATGGCGCGCACCGATGCCTGCGGCGTGCTCGGTTTTGACGAGGCGCTGGACCGCTGCCGCCTGTTCGTGGACGAGGGCGCGGACATTATTTTTCTCGAAGCGCCGGAAACGCGCGCCGAGATGGAGGGCTTTTGCCGTGCGATACCGCGGCCCTGCATGGCCAACATGGTGAGCGGCGGCGCGACGCCGGTGCTGCCGCCGCGCGAGCTGGAGGCGTTGGGTTACAAAATCGCGGCGTATCCGCTGGCGCTGATCTCGACCGCGGTGCGCGCCATGCAGCAGGCGCTGGCGGCGCTGGCGCAAGGCGAGAAGCCGGACGAAGTGAGCTTTGACGAACTCAAACGCCTGGTGGGGTTTCCCGAGTATTACGCGCTTGAACAGCGCTATCGTGATGGCGGTGATGACGGCGCCGACGGTTGAGCGATTGAGCCGATGAGCGGGCGCACCCTGTTCGACAAACTCTGGGATAGCCACGTGGTGGCCCAGCTTGGCGGCGAACGCGCCCTGATCCACATCGACCGGCATGTGCTGCACGATCTCACCAGCCCGCAGGCGTTCGATGGTCTGCGTCGCGCGGGGCGCGCGGTACGCAATCCCGAACTCACCTTCGCGGTGCAGGATCACCTGGTCGCAACCACGCGCGGACGCACCGATGAAACCGTGGCGGGCGGCGCGGCGCTGATACGCGCGCTGCGTGACAACACCAAAGCGGCGGGTATCCGCCTGTTCGATCTGGGAGACCCGCGGCAGGGGATAGCGCATGTGGTGGCGCCGGAACTGGGGCTTGCGCTGCCGGGCATGACGCTGGTTTGTGGCGACAGCCACACCTGCACCGTGGGGGCGCTGGGGGTTTATGCGTGGGGTATCGGCACCAGCGATGTCGAGCACGTGCTGGCGACGCAAACGCTGGTGCAGCAGCGGCCGCGCGCCATGCGCGTACGTTTCGAGGGGGTGCTGCCGCCGGGGGTGACGGCAAAAGACATGGCGCTGTTTTTGATCGGCCGCATCGGCATCGGCGGCGCCACCGGCCATGCGCTCGAATTCGCGGGCAGCGCGGTGCGCGCGCTGGACATGGAGGCGCGCATGACCTTGTGCAATATGGCGATAGAGTGCGGCGCGCGCACCGCGTTGATCGCGCCGGACGACACCACCTTTCAGTATCTGCATGGACGCGCTTACGCGCCGCGCGGCGCGGCGTGGGATGGCGCGCTCGCGCAGTGGCGCGCGCTGGCGGGCGACGCGGACGCGGTGTTCGATTGCGATCGGGTGTTTCAGGCGAATGACATCGCGCCGCAAATTACCTGGGGCACCAGTCCGCGGGAAGTGCTCGCCATCGACGGGCGCGTGCCCGATCCGGCGGGCGTCGCGGATAGCGTCGCGCGCGACGCGATGCAGCGCGCGCTCGACTACATGGGCCTCGCGCCCGGCATGCCGATAGAAGGCCTGGCGGTGGATCACGTATTCATCGGCTCTTGCACCAATGGCCGTCTGACGGATTTGCGCGCCGCGGCCGAGGTGCTGCGCGGACGGCGGGTGGCCCCTGGTGTGAAAGCGATGGTGGCGCCGGGCTCGATGACGGTTAAGCGCGACGCCGAAGCCGAGGGGCTGGCGCGCATTTTCATCGACGCCGGTTTTGACTGGCGCGAGCCGGGTTGCTCGATGTGCGCCGGCTTGAATGCCGACAAAGTGGGCGCGCGCGAGCGTTGCGTCGCCACCTCGAACCGCAACTTTGAAGGACGGCAGGGCGTGCTGGCGCGCACTCATCTGGCGAGTCCGGCGATGGCGGCGGCGGCAGCGGTGACCGGCAAAATCACCGACGTGCGGCGCTGGATAAACCGGCATTGAGCTCATGAAACCCGATACCGCTTTCAACCCCGCCTTCTCCGCCGCCTTCACCGCCGTCGCCGCGCCGTTGTTTCGCGCCGACATCAACACCGATGCGATCATCCCCATGCGCTGGCTGGTGACCGCCACGCGCAGCGGGCTGGGCCGGGGCTTGTTCAGCGAATGGCGCTACCAGCCGGACGGCAACGAAGCGCCGGCGTTCGTGCTCAATCAGCCGCCGTACCGCAATGCCGGTATTTTGATCGCGGGGCCGAATTTTGGCTGCGGCAGCTCGCGCGAGCACGCGCCGTGGGCGTTACTCGACTTCGGCATACGCTGCATCATCGCGCCGGGCTTCGCGAGTATTTTTTTCGACAACTGCCTGAAAAACGGCATACTGCCGGTGGTGTTGCCGCTGGCGGCGGTGGAAAAACTCGCGGCATGGGCGGCCGCCGCGGGCGCGGGGGCGCTACTGACGGTGGATCTTGCCGCCAATCGCATCAGCGACGCCAGCGGGCCGGTGGCGACGTTTGAACTGGAGGTATCGCGACGTGCGGCGCTGCTCGAAGGGCGCGACGCAATCGACGACACCCTGATGCACGCGGCGGCGATCACCGCGTTTCAGCAGCGGGATCGTGAGCACCGCCGCTGGGTGTGGGCGAAGGATATTTTGTGAATAAGCGCATGGCTAACCAGGAGAAGACTTTGGGTATCACACAGGAAATTTGCGAAATCATGCAGGGCATCGGCTACGATGATCTGGGCGCCGATTGCATTGCCCGGGTAAAACGCGCCATCAAGGACGGGCTGGCGGTGGCGGTGGCGGGCGCGGATCAAGCGCCGATCAAAATCGCGGCTGCCCATGTGGCGGATTACGGCGCCCGGCCGAAGTCAACGATATGGGGGCATGGCTTCAAGACCTCGCCGGTGTATGCCGCCCTGGTGAACGGCATGGCGACGCATGTACTCGATTTTGAACCGATGTGGAGTCCGCCCACGCATTCCGTTTCGCCGACGGTGCCGGTGGCGTTTGCGCTGGCGGAAGCGTACGGCTGCACCGGCAAGCAGCTTGTCACGGCGGTGGCGAAGGGAATCGAAATTCAGGGGCGCATGCAGTATGCCGGCAATCAATATGTGCCGGAAGAATTGCCGTTTCATCCGCCGGGCGTATCGGGCGTGGTGGGCGCGGCGGTGACGGCGGGGCATTTGCTGCGCTTAAACACCGACCAACTGCGTTGCGCCATCGGCATCGCCGGTTCGCGCATGGGCTCCATACTCGCCAATATCGGATCAATGACCAAGAGCACGCACTGCGGCAATGCCGGGGCGTCGGGGCTGGACGCCGCATTGCTGGCGCGACGCGGCTTTACCGCGAACATGGATGTGTTCGAGGCGCACAAAGGCATCATCGAAGCGTTCTACGCCAAGGGCTTTGATGAAAAACGTTTCCTCGCATTCGGCAAGCCGTATCGCGTGGTGAATCCGGGGCATTCGATCAAGATGTTTCCTTCGCAATACGCCACGCATTTCGCCATCACCGCCGGCTTGGACATGCATGCAAAAATCGGCGACGCGCGCCGCTTGCGTGGCGTGGAGATCCGCGGCCCGGTGATGAATTACATCGACCGGCCCGCGCCGGTGTCGGGGCTGGCGGGCAAATTCAGTTTGCAGTACACCGCAGCCGCCGCGCTGCTCGACGGCAGCGTGAAAATCGATACTTTCACCGACAAGCGTCGCTTTCGCGCGGACATGGTAGCGCTGCTCGGCAAAATTAAACTGGTGCAGGATGCGTCGATCCCGAATGATCTGCACGACATGCGTATTGAAATCACCGCGGTGATGGATGACGGCGCAACGCACCACGTGGTGTGCAAGGGGCCGAAGGGCACCTGGGGCATGCCGCCGCTGGAGGACGCGGATCATCGCGTGAAACTGGAGGATTGCTTCAGCCGCGTGTTGCCGGATGCCAAAGTCGAGGCGCTGCTGGCGAGTCTGGAGCGCATGGAAAAACTGAACGTCGAAGGGGTGCGTGATATTGTTAAAGTGATCGCGGGGAAGAAAAAGCCGGTTCGGTCGAAAAGTAAATAAACGTTTAAAAACAAATAGTTATGAAACTGCATCGTGGGGCGTCGTTAATTGTTGTGATGGTCGCCAACTGCACTGGATTTGCAGTGCAGGCGCAGACCTACCCGAACAAACCGATACGCTTCGTCGTGCCGCAAGCCGCCGGCGGTTCGACCGATATTCTGTCGCGCACTATCGGCCAGAAATTAAGCGAGGCGTTGGGGCAGCCGGTGGTGATGGACAATCGACCGGGTGCTAACGGCATTGTCGGCACGGAAATGGTGGCGAAGGCGCCGGCGGATGGTTATACGCTGGTGGCCGGCGGCACCAGCACCGTGGCCATCAACAGCAGTCTTTACAGCAAGATTCCCTACGATCCGATCCGGGATTTCGTGCCGGTGGTCAATTTTGCTTATTCCACCAGTGTGCTGGTGGTGCATCCGTCGGTGGCGGCAAAAACGATAGCGGATTTAATCGCGCTGGCGAAAGCCAAACCTGGCGAGCTGCGCTATGCCTCCGCGGGCAACGGCAGCTCGCCGCATCTGTCGGCGGAAGTGTTCAGGACCATGGCCGGCGTGAATGTGGTGCATGTGCCATACAAAGGCAGCACGCCGGGGGTGACGGCCACGGTCAGCGGCGAGACCTCGATGATGTTCACCGGCGTGGCCTCGGCGCTGGCGCATATCAGGGCAGGCCGGCTGCGCGCCTTGTCGGTCAACGGCCTCAAACGCTCGCCCGCGCTGCCGGAAACGCCCACCGCCGCGGCGTCGGGCCTGCCGGGCTTTGAAGTGGATTTCTGGATCGGCATGCTCGCGCCCGCGGGCACGCCGGCGCCCGTGGTGTCGAAGCTCAATGCCGAAGTCAATCGCATCCTGGCGCAGGACGACGTGAAGAACCGCTTCGTCGCGCTCGGCGCCGATGTGATCGGCGGCTCGGCGCAATCGTTCCGCGAGTTGATTCAGAGCGATGTCGTGCGCTGGGGCAAGGCGATCAAGGCATCCGGCGCGAAGGCAGACTGAGGCAGACTGAGGCGGATTGATTTGTGCGCGGTGTGGCGGCGAGCCGCCGGCCCGCGCCATTACTGAAGTTGGGTAGCGGCGGTCGCCACCGGTTTCATGCCCTGTTTTTCCATCACCGATTGCAGCACTTCATAATAGTGCCAGCCGTTGATGCGCGTTCTGCCGAGAAAAATTGTCGGCGTGTTGGTGATGCCGATACGATGCGCCTGCTTGACGGCTTCAAGCGTGCGTTCGGCGTAGGTGCGTTCGACCAGCGCGTCGTGCAATTCATCGCGATCCAGCCCCACCCGTTCCGCCGCGAGTAATAAGGTGCCGGGGTCGCCGATGTCGCGTTGCTCGGTCCACATCAGATCGTACACCGCGGTCTTATAGGCGAAGTCGAGGCCATGGTCGCAGGCGAATTCCAGCGCTTCGAAGGCGAGAAAGCTGTACTGCCGTTTATCCGGGTAGCGCATGCGCGCGTATTGATCCGGCGCCATTTCCTTCATCCAGGCGTCGCGCCGCTCGGCGCGCGCGGCGGCGTCGGCGGTGGGTTCGCGCGGCGTGCCTTCGGGCGGCGTATCCGGGTGCAGCCAGTGCGGCCGCCACAGCGGCTTCACGTCGTACTCGCGGGCGAGGCGGTCGATCTGCTCGACCGCGAGAAAGCTGTACGGGCACACGAAGTCGGCGAACACCGCCACGCGAAACGGTTCTGCCGATGCGGGTTTTTCATTCATGCGCGGGACTCCTTCTTCACGGTTTTCAGATTGCCCTGGCCATCATGTCCGCCGCCTCGGCGGACAGGCCATCGCCTATTATCCCGCCTTCAAGCGCATCCTTGTCAAACGACAAAAATGCCACGCTGGCGCCGCCATCCCCGGTGACCACGGGGGCTGCCGCGGCATCGCCACGCACATAACGAAAACCCGGCGCGCCGATTTCCTGTCCGTCCATGAACGCGGTCCCCTCCAGCACGACTTCATAACGGCCAAACACCGGCGCGGGCATGGCAAGCGCCGCGTGTGCGGGCGCGTTGACCACCACCGCCGACGGACCAAAATCCGGCGGTATCAACAGTTTATAGTTGGTGTGGTCGACGCCGGGCAGGGGCCGCCACTGCGTATCCGCCCCCAGCGACGCGAACAAGCGGCCCTGCAAATTGATTTTGCGCCGCGCGTCGAGATTCGTCATCGGGATGATGCCGCCCGCGCGCGGATGCAGCACCAGCATATCGTGCCCTTGCGATACGGCGAAGGGGCCGTAGGGCATATTGTGATCGGTGTAATGAATCGCCAACGCTTCCAGATGTTTGACGCCGCGCGGAAAATCCATCGCGCCGTGGAGCAGCAATTGAAACTGCGAGGTCAGATGCATATGCGCGTATACCGATGGACAATCGTCAAAGCGAAAGCGCATCGCCTCCGGCCCGCCGTCCTCGCCCGACAGCAGCACCTGGCAGGCAAAGGTAATGCCCTCGGAAGCGCTGCGTTTCCAGGGGGCGTTGGCGGAATCGACGATGTAGCTGCGCTGCATGAGGGCCGTGTCAGTGTGGTTTGCTCACCGGCATTGTATGTAACCTGCGCGCGCGTTGCAAAAGCGCGCGCTATCCGCAGCACTTCACGCGCAATCGTGATGCAGTTCAACGCCGCGTTGCATGGCGCTGGATTATTTTTCGCGCGTGATCCGCGCGGCGCAGATCAAGCCTGCGGATGTACTGTAAAAAACATATTAAAAACAAATAGTTACGTGCTTTATTGTGAGGGCTGTGCTTGCGCGAGCGTCGCGCACAACGCATCGACGCGCGTGCAGACCTCGATGCGCCCGCACTGCGCGCGCAGTGCGTTGCTGCCCGAGGTGCCGACGTTTACCGAGGCCGGGTTCCCCGCGTATCGCATGATCCACTTCTGGGCCATCGCCGTGCCCGCCGCCACGCCGCCGGGCCGCATCGCGCGCTTGAATACCGCAGTGGCGCGTGCGCTCGAAAAACCCCGGTTGAAAGAACTTTTTGTCAGTCAGGGCGCGATCGCCGCGCCGAGTTCGGCGGCGGATCTGTCACGCCGCATCAACGACGACATAAAAACGTGGAGTGATCTGATTGTAAAAAACGGCATCAAAGTGGAGCAATGACCCAATGAAAGAGCGCCGAGTCGATATCAACACCCCCAGCGGAGCGATGGAAACTTTTATTGTTCATCCGAGCGAGGGCGGGCCGTTCCCGGCCGTGGTGCTCTACATGGACGTGTGGGGCATACGCGAAGCGCTGCGCGACATCGCGCGCCACATCGCTCGGCGCAAAAAGGCGCGGATCACGGCTATGCGCTGCCGGATCGCGATGTGCATGACAAACAGGCCGCCAATCGCGATTGGGAGGTGATCTTCGGCATGTTCCGGCGGCAGATGCTATTGTGAAGGCTTATCCATGTTACTGAAAAACAAAATCGCCGTGATCGCGGGAGACGCCTACGGCATCGGCCATGCCGCCGCCGCGCTGTTTGCGCGCGAGGGCGCGCACGTGGTGTGCATCGACGATAACGCCGGTTTTGAAAGCGCAAAAACGCTGCGCCTGGATGGGCGGGAATTGCCGTATTTTCACGCCGATGTCACCGACACGGAGCAGGTGCAGTCAGTAGCGGGCGCTTGCGCGAATATGCTCGCAAGAGTGGACATACTGTTTAACGTAGCGGGGCGCGGCGCGATCCAGCAGGCATTCGAGGCCACCACCGAGGACACCTGGGCGACCATGATCGGCCGCAACCTGACGGCGGGTTTTTTGTGCGCGAAGTATTTTTTGCCGCTGATGAAAAAAGCCGGCGCGGGCGCCATCATCAATCACGGTTCCATCGACGGCTTTTTGGGCAACCCGTCGATCGCGGCGTATTCCGCCGCCAAGGGCGGGGTGATTCCGCTCACGCATGTGATGGCGCATGACCTGGCGAAATACCATATCCGCGTGAACGCGATCTCCACCGGGGGCATCCGCCCGACGACGGCGGCAACGTCCGTCAGGGACGAAGCGCGCATTGCCGTGACGCCCTCGCGGCGCATGGGCACGGCCATCGACGTGGCGAACATTGCATTGTTTCTGGCATCGGCCAGCGCCGCGTATGTGAACGGCGCCAACATCGTGGCCGATGGCGGACGCACCGTTATCACCCATGGCTGCTATGACGATTAGCCTGCCAATGAGGCGCTTGCCGTTGTGATGGCGGCGCACGGGTTGTTACGCATTCAGAGGCTTTCCCCGCCCTTAACGAAACGCAATGGCCGCCGCCGGCCGGCTTTGACGTGCGGCATCGAACCCAGCGGATTGCCGAACACCAGCGACACCTGTCCCGCCATTACTTCGGTCGCGGCGGGGCGGTGCCTTTGTAGGGGATATGCACAAAATCAATTTTAGCGGCGGAGCGAAACATTTCCAGCACCAGCCCGGCGGAACAGATGCCCGGCGGAGCCGTTGCCCGCCGAAGCGAAATTGATTTGTCCCGGCCGCGCCTTGGCGAATGCGATCAACTCGCGCACGGTTTTCACCGGCAGCGACGGATGCGAGGTCAGCAGCGCGGCGTATTCGCCGCCGCCCGTGCGATTTTCGATAATCACGGATTGACCGAGACTCTCGTTGAGATACTTGCCGACGTAGCGCGCCAGCGTGTCGTTGCCGCCGCCGGGCGTCAGCGGTACCACCAGCCGTATGGGTTTTACCGGGTACCCTTGCGCTTGCGCAATGGCTGAGCCGGCGAGCGCGGCACACATTGCCGCAAGCCATGCGTGCAATACCTTCACGAACATTCGCGTTTTCATTTTGCCTTGGCTCGCGGCTTTCTTCCTGACCTTGTTTTTTTTACCGTGCGCGTTCTGTCGGATTTGGCGGGCGCAACGTTAATCTCGCGCGCACCCGGGTCACAATCTCCTCCAGTACCGGCTCCGTGGCGGCGCCAAAGCGCGCGAGCAGATCGTCGTAGACAGCGATTGCCTCGGCGCTCCGCTTGAGTTGGCCGAGCGCATAACCGTGCATAAGCAGCGCAAATGCCTTGTCAGCCGGTTCTGTCAGCAGAGGTTCGATAGCAGATACAAATGCGGGCAGAGCCACCCAAGCACTATTTTTGATGAGCGCATTCAATTGTTTGAGCAGTGCTTGATCCGTGGCACTGGAAGCAGGGTCTTCCTGCGGCAGTAAACCGGGCGGCGTGGCTTCGGCGCGTGATAGTGTGGAATCACCCGCCGGTTCCACGCCTGCGCGCTCGTTGTGCCTGCGCCAATCGGCGAGATACCCACGTAGCCATGCTTCAAATTCATGATCGTCTTTGAAGATCTTGAAGAAATCTTTTTTGCCGTCAACGAGAATCTTTCTAAAGGCAAGGACTTTCTTATACTGATCGCCCGGGTCTTTGTTCTGATTTTCCGGGACCGAAAAAAAGCACGCCGCGATATTCATCATCTGCTTCATGTCGAGCATGTTCTGAGCGATTTCCCATTCTTCTTCAAAGCCGGAAGAGTATTTTCTGCCGGCATCGGGCGGAGAACCCCAGCGGTCTCTCAACATGAACACAGCGTAATCGCAGGTTCGCAATTCGTTGTTGATGGCTTCTTGCGCACGCGTATGGCCGCCGATGGTTACTTCCCATCCAACCGCTTCAAACATTACGCCCAGTGGCAGGGCTTCAAGCCGGTTGTATTCGGCCAATGTCTTGTTGAAATTTTCCCGAAATTCATCCAGGCCGCCTGGGCTGGCGATGAAGACTCTGAGCTTGGTGATTTGCGTAGGCATGGATTGGATGAATCGGCAGTAGAGTGATGGGAAATATTGTTTAAAAACAAATACTTATAATTTGCGACCCTGTGCTGCTATTCGCGTCATCAGCGTGCGAGCTATCGCCATGCTATTCCGCTTTCGCTCCCGACAGTTTCACCACGCGCGCCCATTTCTCATGTTCGGCCTTGATATACGCCGCGAATTCCGCCGCGCTGCCGCCCGCGATTTCGGTGCCGATGTTGGCGTAGCGTTCTTTGAGTTCCGGCAACGCCTTGTTGGCGGCAGCGTTCAACTTGTCGATCACGGCGCGCGGGGTTTTGGCGGTGGTGCCCAGGCCGTACCAACCGATGACTTCAAAGCCCGGCACGCCGGATTCGGCGATGGTGGGAATGTCAGGCGTGGCGGCAGCGCGTTTGGCGGAGGTTACGCCGAGCGCACGCACGCGGCCGGATTTGATGTGCGCCACCAGGCCGCCGATGGCGGTGAAGCTCACGTGTATCTCACCTGCGATCAACGCGCTATTGGCCTGCGCGCCGCTTTTGTACGGCACATGTATCATGTCCACGCCCGCCATGTGCTTGAACAATTCCGCCGTCAGATGGTTGGAGCCGCCGATGCCGCTGGAGGCGTAGGTGAGGCGCTGCGCTTTTGCCAGCGCAATGAGTTCCTTGATGTTGGTGGCGGTTACCGAGTTGCGCACGGACAGCACGTACGGCGTGTAGACGGTGAGGATGATCGGCGCGAAATCACGGATGGCGTCGTAGCCCGCATTGCTGCGCAGGCTGGGCGTGATCACATGCGTGGGCGACATCGCCAGCAGCGTGTAGCCGTCGGGCGCGGCCTTGGCGACGATTTCGCTGGAGATGGCGCCGCCCGCGCTGGGGCGGTTATCCACCACGAACGATTGGCCGAGCATGTCGGTGAGTTTGGTGGTCATGATGCGCGCGACGGTATCGGAGCCGCCGCCGGGGCCGAGGCCGACCAGCACGCGCACGGGACGATTGGGAAAGTTCTGTGCCGTAACTGCGGGAGTGACGAGCAGGGCAAGCAGGCTGACGAGCGGCAAAAGAAACTTCACCATGGGTTCCTCGCGCAATGAATAATGAATAGCCCATGTTACACCGGACGGCACGTTGGACGTGCCGGCGGATTGGCGGTATGGTTCAGTGGAAAACTGTTTCAAACGTCAATCAGGAGCGAGATATGAGTACTCCCGTGGATGGCAACAACCTGCCCGCCGACATCGGCAGCCGCATCATCGACAAGCCGGAGCTGCCGCCGCAGGGCGTCAGCACCGACAACGAGGTGTATACCGAAGTGGTGCTGGGCAAGGGCCAACTCAAGCGCGGCACGTTCAAGCAGTTCGAGGTGTTTTGCGATGAGGCTGCGCGCATCGGCGGCGATGATCTGTATCCGTCGCCGATGACCTATATGGCGATGGGCGTCGGCTTCTGACTGCTGACTCAGGTTGCGCGGTACGCGCACATGATGAAGCTGACGATCCAGGATGCGAAGGTCAAGGTGCGCTTTCGTAAATTTCTGGGCGGCTCGGTGTTAAAAGGCACGGTGTATAACCGCTGGGATGGCGTGGACACGCATCTGTCGGTGGAAAGCGATGCGCCCGCGGACAAGCTCGCGCACCTGATAAAAAACGCCAAGGCGGGTTGTTTTGCCGAGGGCTTGATCGAGCAGAAAGTGCCGCTAAACAGCACCATTGAAGTGAATGGAAAGCCTTTTGCGCTGAGTGGGCCGGTTGAGGCTAAGTAATTGTTTTAACGATATTTTTTCATTATATGGACTGATGGGGCTGAGATGTATTGGCGCTTTCCCTGGCCCCTGCGACGCGAGTAGAATGTCCGTATCGCCCGCACAGAACAAAGGAGTTCACCATGCCGCAAATTGCCTCGTATGAAGACGTCAAAGCCGCTAAAAAAACCCGTGAGATTCCCGGTGGCGGTACTGCCTGGCGCACCGATTTCATCCGTCCGCCCGAAGGCGTGGTCGATCACCCGATGGCGTTCCTCGCCGAAGGCACGCCGCATCGCGTGATTCCGCCGCACTTTCACGATGTCGATCAATTCCAGGTGATAGTCAGCGGCGGCGGCGTTATCGGTAAGCATGAACTGTCGCTCAACGCGGTGCATTTTTCGCGCGCGCATACGCCCTACGGCCCGTTGACCGGCGACGATCGCGGCGTGGGTTTTCTGACGCTGCGCGCGCACTGGGATCCGGGCGCGCAATATCTGGAAAAGAGCAAAGAAAAATTGTTGTCGGTGCCTGACCGCAAACCGTGGCAGGTCACCGAAGCGCCCCAGTTTGAAGGCGATGGCGACATCAATGTACACACCTTCAGTACGATCAAGGATGAACGCGGGCTTGCCGCCTATTCGCTGAAACTCGCACCCGGCGCGCAAACTGCCGGGCCCGATGCATCAAAAGGCAATGGTCAGTACATCATCGTCACCAAGGGCAGCCTGAATTATCAGGGCAAGGAATACAAGGCGATCTCCATCGGTTTTACCAAGCCGGATGAAGGTTATTTCCCCATCGTTGCCGGGCCGGAGGGCGTGGAAGCGCTGGTGCTGAATTTTCCGCGTCTTGAATCCGCGAAGGCCTTCGTGCCGGAGGCATCGAAGTCGAAAGAGTTGCGCGTCTGGCAGTGTCTGCTGTGTTCGTTTTCGTACGACGAAGCGCAGGGCATGCCGCACGACGGCATCGCCGCCGGCACGCGCTGGGAAGACGTGCCCGAAGACTGGATCTGCCCGGATTGCGGCACCAGCAAGGCGGATTTCGATATGGTGGTGGTGGCTTGATGTAGTTTTTACGGTTACGCAAAACAAAAAGGGCCGCGTGATGCGGCCCTTTTTGTTTGGGGGTTTTGGCGCGGGAACGATAGGGGGGCGTTGTTTACTTCGGTTTACTTCGCGTCCGGCGCGTGGTGCAAACCAGCGAACCCAAAATGCGCGCGCCTACGCGCCTACGTGCCTACGTGCTTACGCGGCTTCGATGGACTGGAGGTCGAGGTTTTCGTAGCGCAGTGTCGTGGCGAATTCAACCGGCGTGCGGGTGGCTTTGTCCAAGTAACGACGGCGCTTTAAGAATACCCACTCTCCAATACCCGTAGTGCCGCACCACGCCGCGCCAAAAGGCATCCGCCTCGCGAGCCAAACGGGTTTGGCCCGATCTTGCGGTGGCGTTAAAGTGTCCGCCCGCCAGTTCAAGGCCGGTTCTGTTGGTGCGCCACAGTGCCGAGGTTTCCGCGCCTACCGCCTGTCGCAGCCGGTGCGGAATTGCCATCCGGGAGGTAGCAGCCCTCGCCGATGGCGGGGCGCGAGTGTGCGCGGCGTGTCATGGTGTTTTACCGTGGGGAACGTGCGGGTAATTCTCGCATAAATGTTCCAGTCGTCGCGGTTCACGGCGCAGTTCATATTGCGTTGTGCAATGTGGCAAAGGCGGGCGGAGCGTGATGTAATGTATTCACCGATTCAATGAGGCAGTGATCGTGATGGTGCGTGGCGAAGGGTTGCGGAAGCGAATACAGCGCGGCATGTCGATGGGGCTTTCTTGCGCGTTGCTCACTTGTCTGTGCGGCATGGCGCGCGCGCAGTCCGCTTCGACAAGCTCAGGACCAGCTTACCCGGTCAAACCGGTACGCATCATCAACCCCTTCAGTCCCGGCGGCTCGCTGGATCTGGTGGCGCCGTTACTCGCCAAATCACTCAGCGGCGATCTCGGTCAGCAATTCATCGTCGAAAACCGCCCCGGCGCGGGCGGCGCCATCGGCATTGATCTGGTGGCGAAATCGAAGCCGGGGCAAATCAACTACGCCTCGGTGGGCGTGGGCAGCGGCACGCATCTGGCGAAATGGGCACAGGTAATCAAGGTCGCGGGGATCACACCGGAGTGAAGGTTATATGTCAAATAGTTCAATAAAATCAAATAGTTACGATAAAACAACGGAGCGGCTGGTGGCGTTTGCCGAAGGCGCTTCCTATGACGCACTGTCCGCCGGCGTGACGCATGCGTGCAAGCAGCGGGTGATCGACACCTTTGCGAGCGCGCTGGGTGCGTTCGACAACCCCACCAGCGCGATGGCGCACGCGGTGGCCGCGCGCAGCCGCACCGATAACCCCGCAACCGTGTGGGGCAGCACGATCAAAACCACGCCGGAGCTGGCCGGCTTCGCCAACGGCGTGATGACGCGCCTGCTCGATATCAGCGATACCTGCCTGGGCAAAAGCCGCGGGCATCCCAGCGATATGAATTCGGGCCTGATTGCCGTGGCCGAGTGCGTACATGCCGACGGCAAGGCGCTGATAAACGCGATCACGCTGGCGTACGACGTGTATTGCAGTTTTTGCAACGCGATTGATGTCAACACCAAGGGCTGGGATCAGCCGGTGTACGGCGTGCTGGGTTGCGTGCTGGGCGCGGGCAAGCTGCTGCAACTGAATCACGATCAAATGGCGAATGCCGTTTCGCTGGCGCTGGCGCCCAACATGGCGCTGGCGCAGGCGCGCCGCGGGCACTTGTCGAACTGGAAGGGTTGCGCGGGCGCGAATGCCTCGCGCAATGCGGTGTTTGCGGCGCTGCTCGCGCAGGATGGCTTCACCGGGCCGCCCGCGGTGTTCGAGGGCGACGGCGGTTTGTGGCAGGTTATCGGCCATCACGAGTGGCCGCTGCCGGAGCAATCGCACCTGATTACCGGGACGCATATGAAATGCCTGCCGATTTGTTATCACGGGCAGGCCTCGGTTTTTGCCGCGCTGGAATTGCGCGGACAGTTCGCCCTTGATGACATCGATGAGATCGTGGTTGATTCGTATGGCGCCGCGGTGATGATGATGGGCAGTGAAGCCTCGCGCTGGGCACCGGCCACGCGCGAAACGGCGGATCACAGCATGCCGTACGTGGTGGCGACGGCATTGATGGACGGCGCGGTGACGGATGCGTCGTTTTCCGATGCGCGACTCGCGGATCAGGGATTACGCGCATTGATGGCGAAGGTGAAAGTGCGTGAAGATAAACGGCTGTCTGCCGCGTACCCCGAAGGCGCGCCGGGGCGTGTCAGCGTGCGTACGCGCAGCGGGGCAACGCACAGCAAGGAAATCCTGTATCCGCTGGGGCATTTCAAAAACCCGCTGAGCGACGCGCAGGTGGCGGCGAAGTTTCACGAGCTGACGGCCGCGCGCCTGCCGCGGGCGCGGCGCGACAGCGTGCTGGCCATGCTGTGGGCGCTGGAGCGCGTGACCGATGTGGCGGACGTGGTTGATGCATTGCATGGTGAGTAAAAAAACTTCACCGCAAAGGCGCAAAGGCGCAAAGAACCCCCGCAAAGGAAAAGCCGTTCTTTGCGTTATCTTTGCGCCTTTGCGTCTTTGCGTCTTTGCGCCGGGTGTTGAATTTCAGGAGTATCAAACATGATTGAATTCAAGGAAATTTTCTATGAGGCGGTGGAGGTAGGCGAGACGCTGATGTCCGACGACTTTCTCATCAAGCCCGAAGATATCGAGACCTTTGCGTTCGCGGTGGACGATTACGATCCGTGGTATTTCGCGGATGCGCCCGCATCTTCACCCCCGCTTTCGCCGTTCGGCGGAAAAATCGCGCACCCGGTGCTGCTGGGCAATCAGGCGCTGCTGATGCGTCACGGCAAATATATCGTGCCGGCGGGTTTGCACGCCAAGATGCATTTTGAGTTTATCGAGCCGCTGCGCGCGGGCATGCGTGTACGCACGCGCGGCAAAGTCATCGATAAACATGAAAAACGCGGGCGGCACTACATGGTCACCGAGTTTGAAACGCGCGACGAGGAAAGCGGCGCGCTGCTGGTACGTGGTCAATTCACACAGATGCTGTTCCCGAAATCAGGAGTGCATGAACATGCCCAGAACCGCTGAAGGTTTACACGCCGGCACGGAACTGCCGCCGTTGAAGAAAACCATTACGCAGCGCCAGATCGATTGTTATTCCGGCGTGCGCCCGAAATCCATCCACACCGATGTCGAGTGGGCCAAACAAAAGGGCTTTCCCGCGCCGCTGGCGCAGGCGCTGATGTCCACCGCCTACGTGTCGCAAATGATGACGTTGTGGCTGGGCGCCGGTTTTGTCAGAGGCGGCAAAATTTCCGCGTCGTTTATCAAGCCGGTGATCGTGGGTGAAACACTCACCGCGCGTGCCGTGATTAAAAGCGTGGGTGAAGTGGACGGCCGCGCGCATGTCAGCGTCGAATGCTGGTGCGAAAATCAGCAGGGCGTGAAAACCATGGTGGGCTCGGCGAGCGGGTTTGCGGATAACTTGCGTGGCGGTTGATGGTTGCGTATCGCGCAGCCCTGCAAAGAAGCTCCCTCGCCCGCTCGGGCGGGAGAGCAACTGTGTCAAGGATTGGGGCGAGGGAAGATGTTGCTGTTACATAGAGGCCAAATAGAGACAACGTTTCCAGGTAAATAAGTCATGTCAAAAGAAAAAAATGTTGCCGACTCGGAGCTGCCCGATATTTCTCCGCTGATGGCGCCGCGCAGCGTCGCGCTGGTGGGCGCGACGGATCATCCCACCTCGTTCGGCGGGCGCGTGTTTCAGCAGATGACGGGCTTCGGCTTTCGCGGAAAAATTTATCCGGTGAATCCGCGGCTGAAATCGATCTACGGGCTGACGTGTTACCCCCGCATCCAGGATCTGCCTGAGACGCCGGATCATGTCGGCCTGGTGGTGTCGAGCGAGCGCGTGTTTGATGTGCTGGCGGATTGCGCGGCCATCGGCGTGCGGTTTGCCACCGTGTTCAGCGGCGGCTTTGCCGAGACCGGCACGACGCAGGGGCGTGATCGCCAGCAGCGCTTGATTGAATTCGGCAAGGCGAACGGTATTCGCTTCATGGGGCCCAACTGCAACGGCATCGTGAATTTTGTCGACCGCTTTGCGATGACCTCCACCGCGGCGATCAAGGGGCCGCCGGTGGCGGCGGGCGATATCGGCGTGGTGAGTCACAGCGGCGGATTGGGGCAGATCAACGTCATGTGGCGCGCGATGGAGCATGGCCTGGGTATCAGCTACGAGGCCAGTTGCGGCAACGAAGCCGACATCGACACGCTGGATTTCGCGCGCTTCATGCTGCATTCGGACACTACCAACGTGGTGCTGCTCGCGATCGAGGGCATCAAGAGCGGCGAGAAATTTCGCCAGCTTGCCGCCGAAGCCGCCGAACTGGAAAAGCCGCTGGTGATCCTGAAAATCGGTTCCACCGATGCCGGCAGCCGGGCTGCGGCTTCGCACACCGGCACCATCGCCGGCGACAACGACATCATCAAGGCGGTGTGCCGCCAGTACGGTTTGATCCAGGTCCACGAATGCAACGAGCTGTATG
>JANPOH010000098.1:0-6407 GCA_031427895.1 Betaproteobacteria bacterium | reverse complement strand
GCAAAATTTCGACATCGTGAACGTGGATGACGGCGTGGATTACCGCCTGCGCGAGCTGGAGAAGGCGGGCGTTTATCACATCGGCCCCGATGCCGACGAGCGCATGGCGAACGAATTCATGGCGATAGCGCGGCATGAAGTGTCGGGCGACACCACGCTCGAAATCGAAGGCCGTGAAATTCCGGTGTGCCGCCACGCGCGCGACATCGTGTGGTTTGATTTCGATGCTCTGTGTGACGGCCCGCGCGGCAAGCCGGATTACATCGAACTCGCCAAGCGCTATCACACGGTGATGGTGTCCCATGTGCCGTGTTTTGGCCCCGGCGCCGCCGACAAGCTGCGCCGATTTGTGTGGCTGATTGATGATTTCTATGATCGCCGCGTCAAACTCATCTTGTCGGCAAGCGTGCCGGCCGACCAGTTGATAGCAGATGCCGACGATGCCGGCGCCATCAGCGCGTTTCAGGCCAATCTCAACGCATCGCTGAAAGATCGCCTGGTAAGCCGGCTCACTGAAATGCAAACGCACGATTATCTTGCCCTGCCACATCTGCCGTAGGAGGCATTATGGATCATTTCAAAGCATACAGAATATTCAATGAAAACAACAAGATAGAGGGTAGGGTCAGCGAGATCACACTGGACGATGTGATGCCCGGCGAGGTGGTTTTCAAGGCCGCCTATTCGAGCGTCAATTACAAGGACGCGTTGGCAGCGACCGGCGTGGGCGGCAAGGTGATCCGCAAATATATCCGCTGGTCGGCGGCATCGATGCGGCGGGCGTGGTGTTGTCCTCCACTGACTCGCGCTTTAAGCCGGGCGACGAAGTGATCTGCACCAGCTACGATTTCGGCGTCGCGCACGATGGCGGTTTTTCACAAGTGTGCCGCGTGCCGGCGGATTGGGTGGTGCCGCTGCCGGCGGGCTTGTCGCTGTTTGAAGCGATGACGCTGGGCACGGCGGGTTATACCGCCGCGCTGGCGGTTGAGTTACTCGAACTGAATGGGCTCGCGCCCAACAACGGCAACGTGCTGGTCAATGGCGCAACCGGCGGCGTGGCGAGTCTCGCCATCGACATGCTGGCGGGTAAAGGCTATACCATCACCGCCGTCACCGGCAAAGACAGCGAACACGAATTTCTAAAAAAACTCGGCGCAAGCGAGGTGCTTGCGCGCGGTGCCATCGACATGGGCACGCGGCCCCTGGAGAAGCCATTATGGGCGGCGGCGTTCGATTCCGTCGGCGGCGATCCGTTGTCGTGGTTGACGCGCACCATGCACCAGAACGGCCTGATCGCGAGTATCGGCAACGCCGGCGGCATCGAACTCAAAACCAATGTGCTGCCGTTTATCCTGCGCGGGGTGCGCTTGATCGGTGTGGATTCCGCAGCCACGCCCATGCCCCTGCGGCGCAAAGTGTGGCAGCGCCTGGCGACCGACCTGAAGCCGCGTCATTTGAGCGACATTCAAAACACGATAACGTTGGCCGATCTGGGCGCATACTTCGGCAAGATGCTCAAAGGCGCTATCAGGGGCAGGGCGGTGGTTACGCTTTCGTAGATGTAAGTATCTGATAGTATTGATAAAATAACCAGACCGGAGGAGTTATGGGCGCCTATCGGAATTTTCACCGCCGTTCGCTCGATGAGCGCGATGCATTCTGGAGTGAACAGGCGGCGCTGATCGATTGGCATCAGCCGCACACGCAGGTGTGTGATTTCAGCCGTCCGCCCTTCGCTAAATGGTTTGTTGGAGGTGAAACCAACCTCTGCCACAACGCCATCGACCGCCATCTTGCCGCGCGCGGCGATCAGAAGGCGTTGATTTACATCTCGACTGAAACCGGCATCGAGAAAACCTACACCTATCGCGAGCTGTTCAAGGAAGTGAATCGTGCTGCGGGCATGCTGCACACGCTGGGCGTGGGCAAGGGCGACCGCGTGCTGATTTACATGCCGATGATCGCCGAGGCGGTGTTCGCCATGCTGGCATGCGCGCGTGTGGGCGCGATTCACTCGGTGGTGTTTGGCGGCTTTGCGGCCGCCAGTCTGGCGACGCGCATCGATGACGCCAAGCCGGCGCTGATGATTACCGCCGATGCCGGCATGCGCGGCGGGCGCGTCATCGCCTATAAACCGCTGGTGGATGAAGCGTTGCGCCTGGCGAATCACCCGCCGCGTAACGTGATCGTGGTCAATCGCGGCATCGACAAAAATTACCAGCCGGTCGCCGGGCGCGATCTCGATTACGCCACGCTGCGTAAAGCGCATGCGGAAGTGAACACGCCGGTGACATGGCTCGAATCCAGCGAGCCGTCGTACATTTTGTATACCTCGGGCACCACGGGAAAGCCCAAGGGCGTGCAGCGCGATACCGGCGGCTACGCGGTGGCGCTGGCCGCCTCGATGAAGCACATCTACTGCGGTAACGCCGGCGAGACCATGTTTACCACCTCGGATATCGGCTGGGTGGTTGGGCACTCCTACATCGTCTACGCGCCGTTGATCGCAGGCATGACGACGATCCTGTATGAAGGCTTGCCGATACGCCCGGACGCGGGCATCTGGTGGAAAATAGTCGCCGATCACAAAGTGACGGTGATGTTCTCCTCGCCCACGGCCGCGCGCGTGTTGAAAAAACAGGATCCGGCATATCTGGCGAAATACGATCTGTCGTCGCTGCGGCATTTGTTTCTGGCGGGCGAGCCGCTGGACGAGCCGACGCATCGCTGGATTTGCGACGCGCTGCAAAAGCCGGTGATCGATCATTACTGGCAAACCGAAACCGGCTGGCCGATTTTATCGGCGGTGCATGGCGTGGAGAAAACGCCGCTCAAAATGGGCACGCCGAGTTTCCCGGTGTACGGCTACGATCTGCAAATCCTGCGGGAGTCGGATGCGACCGAAGCGGCGGCAGACGAGAAAGGCGTGGTCGCCATCATGCCGCCGCTGCCGCCGGGCTGCATGACCACGGTGTGGGGCGACGATGAACGCTTCGTGCAAACCTATTTCACCAGCTTTCGCGGCAAGCAGGTGTATTCGACCTTCGACTGGGGCATCCGCGACAAAGACGGCTATCACTATATTCTGGGCCGCACCGATGACGTGATTAACGTCGCGGGCCACCGTCTGGGCACGCGCGAAATCGAGGAGGCGGTGCAATCGCATGCCAATATTGCCGAAGTGGCGGTAGTCGGCGTTGCCGATGCCATCAAAGGCCAGATGCCGCTCGCGTTCGTGGTGGTGAAAGATACCGCGAAAATCGCCACGCCCGAACTCAAGGCCGCGCATGAAAAAGAAGTGATGGACGCGGTGGACAAACAGCTCGGCGCTATCGGCAGACCGTCGCGCGTGCATTTCGTGACGCTGCTGCCGAAAACCCGATCCGGCAAATTGCTGCGGCGCTCGATTCAGGCGCTCGCCGAAGGGCGCGATCCGGGCGACTTGACCACCATTGAAGACCCGGCGGCGCTGGCGCAGATCACGGGTGCGCTGGCCGGCGGGTAGGCCGCACGCGGATTTCCCGCGTCGCCGCGTTGGTATTGCGACCGTGAACGAAACCTCAGGCGCCACGCGCCAGGCGATCATTCGCCAGCGCCAGTCGCTCAACCAGGGTTCGCATCAGCGCGCGCGCAATTTCAAGTTGACAACTATCGCTGAGACGGCCCAGTGCCGCGCTGTCAAACTCGGCAACCAGCGCATCCGACATGGTTTGAATGGTAGCCGTCCTTGGTATGCTGCCGCCCTGAATGTAGGCCATCTCGCCGAAGCATTCTCCGGCATTAAGCAGATTGAGCAGCCGCCCCTGCTTGGTCACTTTGACTTCGCCTTTGGCGATGACAAAAAGGCTTTCACCGGCTTCGCCCTCGGTAATGATGGTTTTGCCCGCCGGCAGCCGTGACCAGTTGCTCGCGTGTACCAGTTCCCAGATTTGCGCGTCGTTGATTTCGGCAAAGAGGGCGCATTTTCTGAGATCGTTGAACTTGTCGCTGTCGGGAACATCGCGTTGATAAACGCTTAACCGGCCCACCTGAGCGATATCCAGCCCAAGATCCGCCCAGGTGGGATAGCGATCCTCGGGCCGCTTGCTCAAAACCCTCATGATGATGGGATCCAGCTTCGGTGAGATGTCGGGCCGGACTATACTGGGGGGCCTGGGTTGCTCCTGGGTAATTTTCTGAAACAGTTCGTCCAGACTGGTGGCTGTGAAAGGCCGCTGCCCCGTCAGCAATTCGTAGAACACCACGCCCATCGCGTACATATCGCTGTGATGGGTGAGCGGCGCACCGCCGATTTGCTCTGGTGACATATAGCTTGGCGTGCCCACGAGCATTTCCTCCGTGTCTGCCGCTTCCCTCTTGAGCAACGCCGCGCCAAAATCGGCAATCTTGATATTGGTGCCTTGGGCGACCAGCACATTGGCCGGCTTGATGTCACGATGCACCACGCCCTGCCGGAACGCATAATCCAGCGCACTACAGAACTTGAAGCCAATCTGCACTACTTCGTCCATGGGCAGCAGCTTGTCGTATTTGATGTAGTCGGCGAGGCTGCCGCCCGGCACATATTCCATCGCCACGTAGCCGGAATCTTCCGTCATCACGGCTTCGTAGATGGCCACGATATGCGGATGCGCGAGGCGCCCGGCAAGAGACGCCTCATTCATGAATTGCCCGCGGGTATGCTCGCCCATGTCGGTGTTGCGAAGCGCCTGCTGATCGATAACCTTGAGCGCGACGTCCAAGCCCGAATAGGTATCGAGCGCAAGGTACACCTTGGCGGATGCGCCTTCGCCCAGAAGTTGTTTCAGTTGGTATTTTCCTATGGTTGATTGCATGTATTTACTTGGTGATGATGTGTAAGAAGATCGGGGCCGGCGCTACCCGGCCGTGCAACATCGGGCTGCGCGGCCCGGTCTGCTTTGGATAATTTTGCCAGGCAGTGCAAATCGTGCTGATGGCGGATGGTTGCACGCGGCAATGCGAGTTCAGTCTGTCATTGCGTGTCGAATCGGAATGGGTGCATGACGATTCTTATTCGGGTTATGCGGGAATCCATCCCGATGCGAACGCGCATTTTAACCTGCGCGTGGCCCGCGCGCGTAACGGCGTTGCGCCGTGATTTACCGCGATCCGTGTTCGGCGCCCCTATCAAAAGCGCAAAAGCAAAATCACAAAATGGCCGAAAGTAGTCAAGGATGCGAATATCAGGGTGGGGCAGGACGCGGCGGACTTAATCGAGTTAATCGAATTAACCCGGCGCGTGATTTGCGATGGGCGGATTGATGGGATAGGCTTGCGTTTTCATTCGGATTGCGCGCCAAGCGTATTATGACTATTACTCTTTCCGCCATGACACCGAATTTCGCGGCCGAGATCGGCGATGTTGATCTTGCCAAGCCTGTTCAGGATGCGGATTTTGCGGCCATCGCCGACGCATTCTGGAAGTACTCGGTGTTAATATTTCCCAATCAGGACATTACCCAGCAACAGCAGCTCGCGTTCGCGGAACGCTTTGGCCCGGTGGAAAGAGAGCGCACGCTCGATCCGAAGGCAACGCCCAGCCGCTTTGACGGCGCGTTCTCGGATATTTCCAATCTCACCGCCGACGGCAAAATCTGGGGCGCGGATAGCCGCCAGCGCATGTACAAGGCCGGCAACAAGCTGTGGCATACCGATAGCTCGTTTAAGCGCCTGCCGGCGTTGACCTCGCTGCTGCACGCGCGCACCACCGCGCCGATCGGCGGGCACACCGAGTTCGCCGATCAGCGCGCAGCCTATGATGCGCTGCCGGAGCGCGAGAAAAAAGCATTGGAAGGATTGGTCGTCGAACACTGGATCGCCACCTCCAGACGACGCAGCGGATTTAGCGATTTCAACGAGGACGAGATGCGCCGCCTGCCGCCGGTGCCGCAGATGCTGGTGCGCCTGATTCCCCAGAGCCAACGCAAATCGCTGTACGTGGCGTCGCACGCGGGGCGCATCTACGGCATGCCGGACGACGATGGCCGCGCACTGATCGACCGTTTGCTTGACCACGTAACGCAGCGCCAGTTTGTCTACACGCACCGCTGGCGTGCCAATGAGTTGGTGATGTGGGATAACCGCTGCACCATGCACCGCGGCACGGACTACGACGATCTTCGTCATGTGCGCGATATGCGCCGTGTGACAGTGAGCGATGTCGCCAACACCTGCGAGCAGGCCGGCGTCTCGCTGCCGGCGTAGTTAACAGGATGCAAACTGTGAAGACGACTTGCCAGATAGCAGCGGCGCTTGCCGCGTTGAGCATGGCGAGCGCCGGCGCGGCGGAAACCGATAGATATGAATAAATATCCTCATTTTGCACTGGTGCTTCAATGAGGCCGCAGCGAATTCGCTGCGGAAACGCAATCCTTCCGACCATCCCC
>JANPOH010000097.1:0-3542 GCA_031427895.1 Betaproteobacteria bacterium | reverse complement strand
CGCTTGCCGAGCGATCGGTCCTGACCCAGCAACGGCGCACGGTTTCGCTCAAGACCCCAGTGTTATCTCCACAAAATCCGGATGCCATATTTGGCTCTGTCAGGACCGCACTCGCAATCGAGCCCCGCGACGGGCGTATCTGCGTGTTTCTTCCACCGCTAGCGGACGCTGAAGATTTCGCAGCGCTGATCGGCGCCGTGGAAGAGACCGCGAAGGCGACGAACCTGCCAGTTCATATCGAGGGCTACACGCCAGCGACCGACGCCCGGCTAAACGTCATCAAAGTCACACCGGATCCAGGTGTAATCGAGGTCAACGTGCACCCAGCGACGAGTTGGGCGCAGGCGGTCGAAATTACGACGGGCCTTTACGAGGAGGCGCACCTTGCAAAACTCGCGACCGAAAAGTTCATGCTCGACGGCCGGCACACGGGAACCGGCGGCGGCAATCACGTCACCCTCGGCGGGGCTACACCAGCAGACAGCCCGCTGCTACGCCGCCCCGATTTACTGCGCAGTATCATTACCTACTGGCAGAATCATCCGGCGCTGTCGTATCTGTTCTCCGGCTCGTTTATCGGCCCCACCAGTCAGGCGCCGCGCGTCGACGAGGCGCGCGACGACAATCTCTACGAGCTCGATATCGCTTTTCAGCAGATGGCAGCCAGGCAACAGGCGGGCGAGGAATCGCTGACGCCGTGGCTGGTGGATCGCTTGCTGCGTAACCTGCTGGTCGATCTGACCGGCAACACGCACCGCGCCGAGTTCTGCATCGACAAACTGTATTCGCCCGACAGCGCCAGCGGGCGGCTGGGGCTGCTGGAGTTCCGCGGCTTCGAGATGCCGCCGCATCCACAGATGAGCCTCACGCAACTGCTGCTCCTGCGCGCGCTGGTGGCGCGCTTCTGGAAAACGCCGTTTGAAGGCAAGCTGATCCGCTGGGGCACCATGCTGCACGACCGCTTCATGCTGCCGCATTTTGTCGCCGCCGACATGCTCGACGTGGTGCGCGATTTGCAGCGCGCGGGTTACGCCTTCGATTTCAGTTGGTTCGCGCCGTTTATCGAGTTTCGCTTTCCGCGCTACGGCACGGTCACCTATGAAAACGTGCGCCTTGAACTGCGCCAGGCGATAGAGCCGTGGAACGTGCTCGGCGAGGAGGTCAGCACCGCCGGCACCGCGCGCTACGTCGATTCGTCGGTGGAGCGCATGCAAGTGAAGGTGAACGGGTTGACGGAATCGCGCCATGTCATCGCCTGTAATGGCCGCGCGCTGCCGTTAAGCCCCACCGGCACGCCGGGCGAATTCGTCGCCGGCGTGCGCTACCGCGCGTGGAGTCCGCCGTCGGCGCTGCATCCCACCATCGGCGTGCATACGCCGCTGGTGTTCGACATCGTTGATACGTGGAGCGGGCGTTCGATCGGCGGCTGCACCTATCACGTGTCGCATCCCGGTGGGCGCAGTTACGACACCTTCCCGGTGAATGCCTTTGAAGCCGAAGCGCGGCGCGTGGCGCGCTTCTGGGATCACGGCCATACGCCCGGCCCCATGGCCGTGAAAGCCGAAGCGCCGAATCCGGCGTTTCCGCTGACGCTGGATCTGCGCTGGACCCCTGAGTAGAAAATACAATAAAAACAATAAGTTATAATAGCGCCACTGCACCACCTCTTTTGCCGCCCGCCTGCAATCCGCTGGAGCGGCGTTCATCGTTACCTTGATTCCCCATGGCCCTACTGACACTGCAAGACGCCGAACTCGCATTCGGCCTGACCCCGCTGCTCGATCGCGCGAACCTCACCATACAGCCCAACGAGCGCATCGGT
This sequence comes from Betaproteobacteria bacterium, assembly GCA_031427895.1. GTDB lineage: Bacteria > Pseudomonadota > Gammaproteobacteria > Burkholderiales > SG8-41 > UBA5216. Next base: position 1,720 of record JANPOH010000097.1, on the reverse strand, counting down.
CTCATTGGCCGCAACGGCACCGGTAAATCCTCGCTGCTAAAAATCATCTCCGGTCAGCTCAAGCTTGACAGCGGCGTGCTGGGCGGCGACGACGGCCTGCACCTCGCCACCGTGGAACAGGAATCCGCGCCGCCGGAGGCCGCGACGCTGCGTGAAAGTCTCGCGCTGGCGGCGGGCTTTGAAGACCTGCACGACGACCGCGAACGCTGGGCCGCGGAAGCCCGGCTCACTGAATATCTGCATCGCTTCGGCCTGGATGAAAACCGCCCCACCGCCACCGCATCGGGCGGCGAACGCAAGCGTGCGATGCTCGCATTGGCGCTCGCGAAGAAACCCGATCTGCTGCTGCTCGATGAGCCGACCAATCACCTCGACATCAGCGGCATTACTCTGCTCGAAGACCTGCTGGTGTCCGGCGCGGTGAAGTCGGTGATCATCATTACCCATGATCGCGCGTTTCTGGATCGCGTCGCCACGCGCATCGTCGAACTCGATCGCGGCCTGCTGCGCTCGTACCCCGGCAATTTCGCCGCCTATGAAGCGCGCAAATCCGACCAGCTCGCCGCCGAAGAAGTGATGAACCGCAAGTTCGACAAATTCTGGGCGCAGGAAGAAGTATGGATACGCAAGGGCATCCAGGCGCGCCGCACCCGCAACGAAGGCCGCGTGCGGCGGCTGGAATCCCTGCGTGTTGAACGCGCCGCGCGGCGCGAGCGCCTGGGCCAGGTGCAACTCGCGCTCGACGCCGGAGAGCGCTCCGGCAAACTGGTCGCTGAACTGATCGATGTCACCAAACGCTTCGACTCGAATACCGTGGTCGATAATCTCTCGCTACGCATCATGCGCGGCGACCGCTTCGGCTTCATCGGCCCCAACGGCGCAGGCAAATCCACGCTCATCAAACTGATACTCGGCTCACTCGAACCCGATGCCGGCAGCGTGCGCCTCGGCACCAATCTGCAGGTCGCCTACTTCGACCAGATGCGCGAGCAGCTCGACCCCGAAAAAACGCTGGTCGAAACCATCAGCCCCGGCTCCGATTGGGTGGAATGCGCCAGCGGCAGAAAGCACGTGATGAGTTACCTCAACGACTTTCTGTTCCCGCCGCAACGCGCGCAGGCCCCGGTGAAAATGCTCTCCGGCGGCGAACGCAACCGCCTGCTGCTGGCGCGATTGTTCGCCCAACCCGCCAACCTGCTGGTGCTCGATGAACCCACCAATGATTTGGACATCGAATCGCTCGAACTGCTCGAAGACACGCTACAAGGTTATACCGGCACGCTGCTGCTGGTCAGCCACGACCGCGCGTTTCTCGATAACGTCGTGACGCAAACACTGGTCGCGGAAGGTGACGGCCGCTGGAAAGAATACGTCGGCGGCTACAGCGACTGGCTCGCACAGCGCCCCGCGCCCGTCACTGCATCCCTCAATGCATCCTCGACCGACAGCAAAACCCAGACCACCGCGCGCGAAAAACCCAAAGCCAAAATGAGCTTCAAGGAACAGCGCGAACTCGCCGCGCTGCCTGCGGAAATCGAAGCACTGGAACAGGAGCAGCAGCAACTCACCGCGCGCATGAGCAACGCCGATTATCACAAACAAGGCGCGGTCGCGATCAAAACCGACCGCAAGCGCGCCGATGACACCGAACGGTTACTCGCCGAAAAATTCGAACGCTGGTCGGCGCTGGATCAGAAAGCCGCCGCGGGCAACGGCTAAT
>JANPOH010000096.1:0-11808 GCA_031427895.1 Betaproteobacteria bacterium | reverse complement strand
ATTCCCGCGCGGCGATATCGATCAGCCGCTCCATCACGAACATCACTTCGGGCCGGCCCGAACTGCGATAGGGACGCGTGGGCGTGGTGTTGCTCACCACCGCGCGCGCGCGAAAATGAGCGCACGGCATGCGATAAATGCTCGACATGATCTCCACGCCTTTTTGCAGCGGTGTGAAGCTGCCGGTGTGTCCGCCCGCGTTGCCGATGTTCGAGCCGCGCATGGCCAGAAAATTGCCTTCGGCGTCGAGCGCGAGTTCAGCCGTCACCGCCAGATCGCGCCCCTGAAAATCACTGACGAAGGCCTCGTGCCGCTCGCAGGTCCATTTCACCGGACGCCCCACACGGCGCGCTGCCCATGCCACCAGCGCGAATTCGGGATAGATCATGCCGCGGGTGCCGAAGTTGCCGCCCACGTCGTCCATCAGCACGCGCACTTTTTCTTCCGGCACATCGAGTATCAGCGCAAGGTCTTTTTTCAGCCGCACCGAACCGCCGCTACCCGCATGCAGGGTGTAGCGCTGCGTGGCCGGGTCGTATGCGCCAACAGCGGCGCGCGGCTCCATCGGCACGCCGGTGACGCGCTGGATCGAGGTGTCGAGCTTTGCGATGTGCGCGGCGCGCGCGAATGCCGCATCGGTGGCCGCCTTGTCGCCGACTTGCGAATCGAGGCTGAGATTCGATGCGGCGTCATTCCACACGCGCGGCGCGCCCGCCTGCGTGGCCGCGACGGTGCCGGTAACCGACGGCAGAATGTCGTAATCGACGTCAATCAGTTCCGCGCCATCCTTGGCGATGTTGACCGTGTCGGCGATCACCATGGCGACGGCTTCGCCGACATAACGCACCTTCTCAATCGCCAATGGATAATGCGGCGCCGCGAATTCCTTGAATCCCGGCGGGTTGACAAGCTGCGGCTCCGCCGGATGCGCGGATTGCGCTTGGTGGGGCAGGGGCTTGATGCCGTCGGCCAGCATGTCCGCGCCGGTCAGCACCGTGATGACGCCGGGTAGCGCCAGCGCTTTGCGAACGTCGATGGCGCGTATGCGCGCATGCGCGTGCGGCGAACGCAGCATCACCGCATACACTTGACCCGCGAAATTCACGTCGTCACTGAAACGGCCGCGGCCGGTAACGAGGCGCAGGTCTTCCTTGCGGCGAACGGGTTCTCCGATGCGGCTGCTGTTAGTACTTTTAGCGGGTGCGGACATGGGGCATGGCTCCCTGTAAGCAAAGCGTCTGGCGTGAAGACCCATTTTCCATCTACCGAGTGTGAGTATCCACGCCTCTCCACCTTACTGCATCATCAACTCATGCGGCAGAAGGTTGTTACGAGTTACGGGTTACAGGTTACGGAAGGCGGTTGCACTAATCAATCTGCACCTTCAACCCGCCCATCACTTTTTGCCATTTGGCGATTTCCGCTTTGATGTGCGCGGCGAATTCTTCCGGCGAGTTGCCGACGGGTTGCGAACCCGCGGCGGCGAATTGTTGTGCAACCTTGGCGGAATTGATTGCCTTCACGAACGTGGTGTGTATCGTCGTCACGATGTCGCGCGGCGTGCCGGCGGGCGCGAGCACGCCCACCCATTGCGAGATTTCGTAGCCCGGCAGCGTCTCGGCGATGGCGGGCAACTCCGGAAATATTTTCGAGCGCTTCGCGCCGGTGGTGGCGATGGCGCGCAGCTTGCCTGCCTTCGACTGATGCACCACGCTCGGGCCGCCGAAATACAGCGCGGTCTCGCCGCTCAAGGTGGCGACCACGGCGGGGCCGCCGCCTTTGTACGGCACATGCGTGATGTCGATTTTTGCGAACTGTTTGAAAAACTCGCCCGCCAGATGCGCCACCGACAGATTGCCGGCGGAGGCAAACGTAATTTGTCCGGGACGGCTTTGCGCTAGCGCGATCAAATCCTTGACGGTGCGTATCGGCGCCGAGGGGTGTGCGACCAGTGCGTAGTCGGCGGAATCGATCAGGCTCACCGGCGCAAAATCTTTTACCGCGTCGTACGCGAGCTTGACGCGCGTGCTGGGCAATATGGCATTGGGGCCGGCGGTGCCGAGCAGCAGCGTGTAGCCGTCGGCGGGCGCGCGTGCGGCGAACTCGGTGCCGATACGCCCGGTTGCGCCGGGGCGATTCTCAACCACCAGTTGCCAGCCCGCGGTCTCGGCCAGCGCCTGCGTCAGGATGCGCGCGGTGGCGTCGGTGCCGCCGCCGGGCGGGAAAGGCACGATCATGCGTATCGGTTTTGCCGGATACGGCTGTGCGTTTGCGCCGAGCATGCCGAGCGTGCAGAGCGATAGCGCGGCGGCCGGTGTCCAATGGTGAAAATACATAACTATTTGTTTTTAAAAGATATTTTTCGTATTCTTGCCATGAATGGCACGCCAGATGCGCTCCGGCGTGGCGGGCATTTCAATGTGCTTCACGCCGTATTCGGCCAGCGCATCGACGACTGCATTGATCACCACGCCGAGTGCCGGCGTGGTGCCGCCTTCGCCCGCCGGACGCATGCCGAGCGGGTGGGTGGTGCAGGGCACCTCGGTGTACTCGGCGTCAAAAAACGGAAAGTTGTCCGCGCGCGGCATGGCGTAATCCATCAGCGATCCCGTCAGCGGTTGGCCGCTCGCGGCATCGTAATAACATTGCTCCCACAACGCTTGGCCCACGCCCTGCGCGATGCCGCCATGCACCTGGCCGTGAATAATCATCGGGTTCACCGCGCGGCCCACGTCGTCCACCGCGGAATATTTGATGATCTCCAGCGTGCCGAGCGCAGGATCGATTTCGACTTCGCACACGTGGCAGCCATACGGGAAGCTCGCTTCGTTGAACGACTCATCGCTAAACGCGGCGAGCGGCCCGCGCAAGTCTTCCGGCAGATCGTTTACATGTTGTGCCGCCGCAGCCGCCTCGAACAGGCTGACGGATTGATTGGTTCCGCCTGCCTTGAAGCGCCCGTTGTCGAATTGAATCACGCTCGGATCGCTTTCGAGCAGACGCGCGGCGATGCGCGTGCCCTTGGCGATAATTTGTTTCGCGGCATTCCAGATCACCACGCTGCCCATGCGCATGCCGCGGCCCGAGTGCGTGCCGCCGCCGACCTGCACGATGTCGGTGTCGCCGGTAATCAGCCGCACGCTATCAAACGGCACGCCCAGCCACTCCGTCACCAACTGCGCGAAGCTGGTTTCGTGGCCCTGCCCGTTGGAGATGGTGCCGAGCACCACATCCACGCGCCCGTCGGGATGCACGGTGACTTCGGCCCGCTCGCGCGGCGCGCCGGTGGCGGTATCCACGTAATTCGCCATGCCGATGCCGCGGCATTTGCCGCGCGTTTTTGCTTCGGCGCGGCGTGCGGCAAAACCTGTCCAATCGCCGAGCGTGAGCGCTTTGTCCATCGCGTCGTGATAGTCGCCGCTGTCGTAGTGCATGCCGAACGGATTGGTGTACGGCAGTTCTTTCGATTGCAGAAGATTGCGCCGCCGCAGCGCCACGCGCTCAAAGCCGAAATCGCGCGCGGCGATATCGATCAGCCGTTCCATCACAAACATTACTTCCGGCCGGCCCGAGCTGCGATACGGGCGCGTCGGCACGGTGTTGCTTACCACCGCGCGCGCGCGAAAATGCGCGCACGGCATGCGGTAGATGCTCGACATGATCTCGACGCCTTTTTGCAGCGGCGTGAAACTGCCGGTGTGGCCGCCGGCGTTGCTGATGTTCGAGCCGCGCATGGCGAGAAAATTGCCCTCGGCATCCAGCGCAAGCTCTGCCGTCACCGCCAGATCGCGGCCCTGAAAGTCGCTGATGAAGGCTTCGCTGCGATCACAGGTCCACTTCACCGGACGCCCGATGCGCCGCGCGGCCCACGGCACCAGCGCGAACTCCGGGTAGATCATGCCGCGCGTGCCGAAGTTGCCGCCGACATCGTCCATCAGCACGCGCACTTTATCTTCGGGCACATCGAGGATCAGCGCGAGGTCTTTTTTCAGCCGCACCGAGCCGCCGCTGCCCGCGTGCAGCGTGTAGCGTTGGGTTGCCGGATCGTATTCACCAACGGCGGCGCGCGGTTCCATCGGCACGCCGGTGACGCGCTGTATCCAGGTGTCGATTTTGGCAATGTGCGCGGCGCGCGCGAAGGCGGCAGCGGTGGCGGCCTTGTCGCCTACCGCCGCGTCCACGCACACATTCGATGCGGCATCATCCCACAGGCGCGGGGCGTTCGGCTGCGCGGCGGCGATGGTAGCGGTGACCGCGGGCAGCACTTCGTAATCGACGGCAATCTGCTCCGCGCCGTCCTTGGCGATATCGACGGTTTGCGCGATAACCATGGCGACGACTTCGCCCACGTAGCGTGCTTTCTCGATCGCCATTGAATAACACGCCGTCACGAACGGCGGCGTGCCGTCGGTGTTGACCAACTGCACTTCCGCCGGATGCAACGTGAACACGTTATACGGAATGGGATCAAGCCCATCGGCGCGCAGGTCCGCGCCGGTGAGCACCGCGATCACGCCTGGCAGCGCCAGCGCCTTGCGGTTATCGATACCGCGTATACGCGCATGCGCGTGCGGCGAGCGCAGCATGGCCGCATAAACCTGCCCCGGCAGATTCACGTCATCGCTGAAACGGCCTTTGCCGGTGATGAGGCGCAAGTCTTCTTTGCGGCGGACGGGTTGGCCGATGTGGTGGTTTCTGGGGGTGAGGGACATTCGAGTTTTTTTCCGGAGTGAGGAACGGGGGTGGGGCTGTAGTGAGCGCCACTACGCCATCCCCCTCCCAGCCTCCCCCTTGAAGGGGGAGGAGTTATGCCGCGTCGTCCAATGCACTGCCTTATTGCGCTGCCAGCACCGCGCGCCGCGTCATCTCCACCACGCAATGCGCGCGGTATTCGGCGCTGGCGTGGATATCGGAATTCAGAGCGTCGGGTTTGATGGTGATGCCGTCCAGCGCGGCGGGATCAAAGCGCCTGGCGAGCGCTGCTTCCGCTTCCGCAAAACGAAACACGCTGGGCGCCGCGCCGGTCACCGCGACGCGCACGTCGTTGCCGGTTTTGGACACGAACACGCCGACAATCGCGAAGCGCGACGCGGGCTGGCGGTATTTGGCATAGGCCGCTTTTTCGGGAATCGGATAGCGCACTTCGCGGATGATCTCGCCTGCCTGCAACGCAGTTTCAAACACGCCGGTGAAAAAATCGTCGCCTGCGATGTGGCGTTGATGGGTCACCACCGTTGCGCCCAATCCCACAACGGCCGCCGGATAATCGGCCGCCGGATCGGCATTCGCCATCGAGCCGCCCATGGTGCCGCGATTGCGCACCAGCGGGTCGCCGATGCCTTCGGCCAGTGACGCGATGGCGGGTATGATTTTTTTTACCTCGGCGTTGTCAGCCACCATCGCATGCGGCGTCATCGCGCCGATCACGAGAAAGCTGCCGTCGCGGCGGATGCCCTTGATATCCTGCAACGCGCCCAGATCGACCAGCGCCGCGTAGCGATTCAAACGCATTTTCAAACTGGGAATCAGGCTCATGCCGCCGGCAAGGAGCTTGCTGTTGCCCGTCGCTGCGAGCAGCTTCGCGGCAGCGTCGAGGCTGGCGGGCTTGTGATACTCAAAATCGTACATGGAGGGAATGCTCCTTAATCAGCAACAGATCAGGCGGATTTCATCGCGCGCGCACCCGCCTGCACGGCGAGCACGATGTTGTGATAGCCGGTGCAGCGGCAGATATTGCCTTCGAGCTGCTTGCGCACGGTTTTTTCGTCGAGTTCATGGCCGTTGCGATTCACCATATCGACCGCCGACATAATCATGCCCGGCGTGCAGTAGCCGCATTGCAGGCCATGATGTTCGCGAAACGCTTCCTGCATCGGATGCAGTTTGTCGCCCTCGGTGCCGCTCACCGCCAAACCTTCAATGGTGGTGACGCTCGATCCCTGACACGCCAGTGCCAGCACGCTACAGGATTTCACGCCCTTGCCGTCAAGATGCACGGTGCAGCAGCCGCACTGGCTGGTGTCGCAGCCGACATGGGTGCCGGTGAGTTGCAGATGCTCGCGCAGGAACTGCACCAGCAGCGTGCGCCCTTCGACATTGCCGCTGACGGCTTTGCCATTGACTGTCATCGAAATGGCGGGCATTTACGCGGCTCCTTGGGTGGACGGTATGCGAAACACACGGGCGGCGGTGTCGCCGAGAATCATGGCGCTTTCCGCCGTGCCCACGCCGCAGCAGGTTTGCACGAATTGCACCGGGTCTTTTTGCGCGTTGCCGAACGGCTGATCGGTGCCCATCATCACTTTTTCGCTGCCGGCCTTGTCGCACACAAAGCGCAGCGTGGGCGTATCGTAGACCACGGTGTCGAAATAGAGTTTTTTGAAGCCCTCGACCGGGTCGGCGCGTCCCGCGGGGCTGCCGGCGTAACTGGAGCGCAGCCGCCCCAGCGCCATCGGCAGCGCCGCGCCGCCGTGCGCCACCACCAGGTTGATATCCGGGTAACGCAGCAGATGCCCGGAATACAGCAGGCGTGAAACCGCAATCGTGCTGTCGGTGATGCGCCCCAGCGCATTGACCAGACCGTAACCCTTCAACCGGTCATCGCAGGCGCCGAAGGTGGGGTGGATGAAAATCGTTGCGCGGCGCGCATTGGCGACTTCCCAGAACGGATTCAGATCGGGATCATCCAGCCCGCTCATCTGCCCGTTGGGTTGCGTGGCGACCATCGCGCCGTGAAAGCCCGCGTTGAGTGCGTCTTCGAGTACGCGCGCGGCGAGTTTGCCCGACTGCATGGGCAGGGTCGCCAGCGGCACAAAACGATCCAATTGCTTGACGCCATTCAGCATGTGCTCATTGAGATAACGCGCCCAATCGGCGCCTTCCGCGGCAGGCAGGCCGTAGCCGAATAAATCCACCCAGCCCGCCACCACTTGCCGGTCGATCTGCTGCGCTTCAAGCGCGCGCTTACGCAGGGGGATATCGCTCATCGCCGTCAACACCGGGCGCTTGGGCTCTTCCTGATTGAAGGTGACGCGAATGGCATCCCTGGCGCCAGTGGCTTTCACCGACGGGAACGCATGTTTTCCGTCGGCCAGTTCGTCGAGCAGCGATTGCGGCACGAAATGCGCGTGTATATCGATATTCAAAGTGTGTCTCCCCAAGCGCGGCACTGTAGTTGTTGCGAGCTAATATTGGAGCGGGCACGGTAGCGTGTCAACCGAATGTGCGGGACAGGAAAAACGCTCACCGGGTGGAGTCGCTGTGCCATACTATTATTCTATTATTCAGCGGCTGCGTTTTTGAAGGAGGCTTCCCATGTTTGCGGCCCTGTCCATGGTTGGAACGCTGTTCGCGGGATTGCTCGTCGTTATCGGCGCACCGGCGCTTGCACAGCCGTACCCGGCTAAACCGCTGCGGCTGGTGGTGCCGTATGCGCCCGGCGCGGGCGCCGATCTGCATGCGCGCGCGCTGGCGCAGAAGATGACGGAAAATTTCGGCCAGACGGTGATCGTCGAAAATCGCAGCGGCGCCAACGGCACGCTGGCGATGGAGTTCGTGGCGAAAAGCGCGGCCGACGGTTACACCCTGATCTACGCATTGCCCGCGCAGTATTCGGTCAACCCGGCGGTGTATGCCAAACTGCCGTATGATCCGATACGCGATTTTGATCCTGTGACATTGGCGGTCAGAGCGCCGCTGATACTGTTTTCGCACCCATCGGTGCCGGTGAAATCGGTCGGCGAGTTAATCAAGCTGGCCAAGGCAAAACCCGAAAGCCTGATGCTGGCATCGGCGGGCAGCGGGTCGGCGGGGCACCTATGCCTCGAATTGTTCAAAATGCAGTCGGGCACGCAAGTGCTGCACGTGCCGTACAAAGGTGCGGCGCCGTCGATGATGGACTTGATCGCGGGGCAGGCGCAACTGTCGTTTCTGGCGTGGAGTACCGCAGGGGTTTTTGTGAAGTCCGGCAAGTTGCGCGCGCTGGGCATTACCTCGGCGAAGCGGGCTGCGGTGCTGCCGGAACTGCCGGCGATTGCTGAGTCGCTGCCCGGCTACGATATCTCGAATTGGTACGGCATCGCCGGGGCGAAAGGCATGCAAAAAGCGGTGGTCGCCAAACTCAACGCCGAGGTGTTGCGCGCGCTGTCCGCCCCCGACCTGCGCGCCGCGTTCGAGAAAGAAGCCATCGAAATCATTGGCAGCACTCCCGAAGCGTTCAGCGACTATCTGAAAAGTGAATTGGTGAAGTGGGGCAGGCTGGTGAAGCGCAGCGGATTGAAAGTGGATTGAGCGGATCGGGTTCAAGCCGGCGATCCATCACTGTCGGCGGGCGGGTCTATGGAAAAGGTGTGCAATGATGCAAAAGGGCAATGACATGATGCGTTTTACACGACGCAAACGATTTGCGGCGCTGGCCGCCGCGCTGCTGGCGCCGGCATTGACGTGCGCGCAAACCTTTCCGGCGCGCCCGGTGCGGCTCATTGTGCCGTTTGCCGCGGGCGGGCCCATTGATGCCGTGGGGCGTCTGGTCGCACCCAAGCTGTCGGAAGCCTGGGGACAACAGGTGGTCATTGATAACCGCGCGGGCGCCAACAGCATCGTAGGCAGCGAAGTGGCGGCGCGCGCTCCCGCCGACGGGCACACGCTGCTGCTGGCGTCGGCGGGGTTCGCGATCAATGTGACGCTCTATCCCAAACTGCCGTACGACGCATTGCGTGATTTCACGCACATTTCCACACTGGCGTTCGGCCCCGGTATTCTGGTGACACATCCGTCGCTGCCGGTGCGCAATCTGAAAGAACTGATCGCGCTGGCCAAGGCCAAACCCGGCACGCTGACGTTTGGTTCGTCCGGCCCCGGCGCACCCACCAGCCACCTGGGTATGGAACTTCTGAAAGTGACCGCCGGCATCAACATGATTCACGTGCCCTACAAAAGCATGGCGCCGGCGTTGACCGACATCCTCGGCGGGCAGGTGCATATGGGCATGCCGACGATCAACGTGACGGTCCAGCATGTGCGTTCCGGTCGGCTGCGCGCCATCGGCGTGAGTTCCGCGCAGCGCTCCCCGGCGATGCCCGAAGTGCCGCCGCTCGCTGAAGCGGGCATGCCCGGCTACGAAGCGAACAACTGGGTCGCGTTGTTCGCGCCCGCCGGACTGCCCGCGCCGATCGGCGAAAAAATCTACACTAATGCCGCCAAGGCCGTGCAGGCGCAGGAATTGCGTGAGCGCTTGACCGCCGCGGGCATGGAAGCGCGTGTCATGCCGCCCGCCGAGTTCGTGGTCTTCGTGCGCGGCGAGATCGGCAAGTGGGGCAAGGTGGTGAAGGCGTCGGGCGCGCGACCGGAATGAGTAAACGACGGTCTGAAGGCCCGTGGCAAGACCGTACTGTTTCGGGAACAGGTGCATGATGAATAGTGATCGACGTCGTTTGTTGAAGGCGGGTTTGAGCGTGACGTTGTTCGCGCCGCAGCCATTTGCATGGGTGTGGGCGCAATCCGAAGGCGCGTTGAAACTCATGCGTGCGCCCAAGGTGGCGCTGGTGATCGGCAACAGCAACTACAAGAATGAGCCTCTGAAAAACCCGGCGAATGACGCGCACGCCATCGGCGGCGCGTTGAAGTCCGCAGGGTTCGATGTCACCACCCGGCTTGATGCGTCGCACGGCGAAATGGTGAAGGCGATGCAGGCGTACACCCAGACGCTGGCGCAGCGGCAGGCCGTGGGGCTTTTTTATTTCGCCGGCCACGGCTTGCAGCTCGCGTGGCGTAACTACATGGTGCCGGTGGATGCCAATGTGCGCACGGCGGCGGATATTCAGGCGCAGTGCGCCGAGCTGGGCGAATTGCTCGCAGGCATCACCAAGGCGCGCAATCCGCTGAACGTCATCATCCTTGATGCGTGCCGCGACAATCCGTTCGGCAATTTGTCCGGCGTGGATCAAAAGGGGCTGTCGCAGATGGATGCGCCGCCGAGCACGCTGCTCGCGTACGCTACCGCGCCGGGCAACGTGGCGAGCGACGGCGAGGGCGCCAACGGGCTTTATACCGAGCATCTGCTGAGGGAAATCGGCGTGCCCGAAGCCAAGGTGGAGGACGTATTCAAGCGCGTGCGCCTGCATGTGCGCCGCCGCACCAACGGCCAGCAGATCCCATGGGAGAGCACGTCGCTGGAGGAAGATTTCTGGTTCGTGCCACCCAAGGCGCTTTCCGCGGTGGCAGAGGCGGAGGCCGAACGCGAACGCAAGCAGCAGGAAGCGGCGCGCGAAAAGCAGCGCCTTGCGGAGGAAGCCGAGCGCAAACGCAAGCTGGAAGAAGCGCAGCGTCAGGCGCGGCTGGCGGCTGAAGAAGCCGAGCGCAAGCGCAAGGAAGAACTCGCGGCGCTGGAAAAGCAGCGTCTGGTGGATGAAGCCGAACGCAAACGCAAGCAGGAGCTGGCGCTGCAGGAAGCGCAGCGAGTGGCCGAAGTAACGGAACGCAAGCGCCGCGAGGCGCAGGCGCTGGCGGAAGCCAAACGCGCCGAGGAGGAGGCCGAGAGCAAGTACAGGCAGGAACTGGCGCTGCGCGAAAAACAGCGCCAGCAGGACGAAGCCGAACGCAAGCGCCGCGAGGAGCAGGCGTTGGCCGAGGCGAAGCGAGCCGAGGAAGAGGCCGAGCGCAAACGCAAGGAAGCGCTGGCGCAGCGTGAGAAACAGCCTGTGGCCGCTGGCAAGCCCGATCCCGAACGCATGTTTGCCGAGGAGGCGGCGATCTGGGAGAAGATCAAGACCTCGACCACGCGCGAGCCGCTGGAGGAATATCTGCTGCGTTATCCCAGTGGACGGTTCTCGGAGCTGGCGCAATTCCAGTTGGATCGCGTGCTGGCGCAGGCGGGCGAGAAAAAAGTCGAGGCCGTCACATCAGCAGCCAATCCGTTTACCAAGGGCACGGTACGTGCCGATACCAATTACAAGGTGGGCGATGTATTCCGCTATCGTGAGTCGGACTTGCTGACCAAGGATGAAACGCGGATATTCGCCAATCGCGTGAATGCCGTCAGTGACTTTGAGGTGCATTTCAACAACGGCAACATGGTGACCGATCTCTTGGGGAACATTATTTTCAATGCCCGCACCAAGTCACGATTTACCGGTTCGCAGTTTTACCTTTCAGAGTACAGCGTGGGCAAGCGCTGGTCAGCGCGCTGGCAACGCATCAGCGGCGACTGGCCTGCGCGCGATGTCAGCTTCGATTTCCGGGTGGTTGCTCGTGAAAATATAACCGTGCCGGCCGGCACGTTTGACGCGTTCAAGATCGAGGGGCAGGGCTGGACGCGAACCAATGACGGGATGGGTTCTATCAATCTTCAATCTCGGTATTGGGTTGCACCGGGCATTCCACGTTACATCATCTTTGAAACGATGAATCGCGCTTCCGGGGGGCATATCACGGCGAGCGAGCGGCAGGAGTTGGTGTCATACACGCGGGCGTGAAAGATTGTGGCGCGGGATACCGCGCTGCCACTACTCCGCCTTGATTCCCGCCTCGCGCGTGACCTTGCCCCACTTCACTATTTCCGCCTGTATGTGTTTGGCGAATTGTTCGGGCGTGACGTTGATCGGCTCTGCGCCTTCGGCGGCGAGGCGTTTTTTGGTGTCGGGCAGCGACATCACGATGTTGGATTCGGCATTGAGCTTGCGCACCACGGCGTCGGGCGTGCCAGCGGGCGCCATCACGCCCCACCAGTTGTTGGCTTCGTAACCGGGCACGCCGGATTCGGCAACGGTCGGCACATCGGGCAGCGCCGCCGCGCGTGTTGCGCCGCCAGTG
>JANPOH010000095.1:0-15213 GCA_031427895.1 Betaproteobacteria bacterium | reverse complement strand
CAAACCCATCGCGGCGAACTGAAAATTATCGTGCCGGTGGTCGAGGCGGCGCAGGGCAAGGTGGCGTTGACCGTCACTTCGCAAGGCTGCGCGGACGTGGGCGTGTGTTATGTGCCGACCGACAGCAAAATTCAACTGGTGATGGCGGGCGGCGCGGCAGCGGGTGCGGCGGTCGCGCGCGAGGGGGGCGACCCGCTGTCGCGGCTGCTGGGGCAGGGCGTGCCGGGTGTGCAGGGCGCGCAAGGTACGATAGGCGACAGCAAGGCGCCAGCGGCCAGCGCGGCGGTGGCCGAAGATTTTCGTATCGCCGCCTTGTTTCAAGGCGGCTTCTGGCTGCTGATCGCGAGTTTTTTTGGATTTGGTCTGCTGCTGTCGCTGACGCCGTGCGTGTTGCCGATGATCCCGATTTTGTCGGGCATGATCGCCGGGCGCGGCGCGGGCATGACGCGCATGCACGGTTTTGCGCTGTCGGCGGCGTATGTGCTGGGCATGGCGATTACCTATGCGATCGCCGGCGTGGCGGCGGGCTTGTCGGGCGCGATGCTGTCGGCGGCGCTGCAAAATCCGTGGGTGCTCGGCAGCTTTGCCGCGGTGTTTGTGATCCTGGCGTTGGCGATGTTCGGCGTTTACGAGTTGCAATTGCCGCCCAATCTGCAAACGCGGCTGGCCGAAACCACCAATCGTCTGCCCGGCGGCAAATACAGCGGCGTGTTCGCGATGGGCGTGCTGTCGGCGCTGATTGTCGGCCCGTGCGTGGCCGCGCCGCTGGCGGGCGCGTTGCTCTACATCAGCCAAAGCCGCGACGGCGTGCTCGGCGGCGCGGCCCTGTTCTCGATGGCGCTGGGCATGGGCGTGCCGCTGCTGGCAGTGGGCGCATCGGCGGGTGCGTTGCTGCCGAAGGCCGGGCCATGGATGGTTACGGTGAAGCGCTTTTTCGGCGTACTGCTGATCGCGGTGGCGATTTATCTGGTGTCGCCGCTGATCCCGCCGGCGGCGCAGATGCTGGCGTGGGCGGCGCTGCTGATCGTCAGCGCGGTGCATCTGCGGGTGATCGATCCGCTGCCGCAACACGCGCATGGTTTTCAACGCTTTGCCAAGGGGGTGGGCGTGATCGCCCTGCTGGCGGGCACGGCGTTCATGGTGGGTGCGTTCTCCGGCGCAAAAGACATTTTGCGGCCCTTGTCGGGATTAGTGGCGGTTGACGTTCCTACCCCAGCCACCCCAGCCACCCCTGTTACCACGGGCAGCGAGCCGTTGTTCAAGCGCGTGACCACCGGCGCGGAACTCGATGCGGCGGTGATCGCCGCCAACGGCAAGCCCGTGCTGCTCGATTTTTACGCCGACTGGTGTGTGTCGTGCAAAGAGATGGAGCGCTTTACCTTTACCGACGCGCAGGTAAAACAGCGCTTGGCCGGCATGGTCAAGATTCAGGTCGATGTCACCGCCAATAACGCCGAACATCAGGCCTTATTAAAACGCTTTCGCTTGTTCGGCCCGCCAGGCATTATCTTCTTCGATAAAAATGGCAAAGAAATCAATGGCTTGCGTGTTATAGGTTTTCAGAACGCGGAAAAATTCGCTGCGGTTCTGGATGAGGTGCTCAAGTTCTGACGGAAGGTGGCGGTGATTAACCGCAGAGCACACGGAAAGCACAACCCCAAGAAAATTCCGTGTGTTCTGCGTGTTCCGTGGTTAAAGTGTTTTTGATTTTCTGGCCGCATTCGATATATAAAATTCAACAAATATATCTATCTTTGTCTAATTTTCATTAACTGACGGTAAATTTTGTCTCCTAAAATTCTGCGGTATTTTTTGTATGCGTTTATCGCCATGACGGCATTTGGCACGGGGGTGTGGATTCGCGGCACGCCACCGACCGGGCCGGGCGAGGTCAGTGCGGCGGATGCGGTGTTTGCGATTACCTTGCCCGACCTCGACAATAAGCCGCAGCGCCTGAACCAGTGGCGCGGCAAGGTGGTGGTGGTTAATTTCTGGGCAACCTGGTGTGCGCCCTGCCTGGAAGAAATCCCGATGTTCATCAAAATGCAGCAAAAGCATGCTCCCCATGGGCTGCAATTTGTTGGCATCTCCATCGATCAGGCGGATAAAACGGCCGAATTTGCACGAAAATTCAGTATTAACTACCCTTCGCTGATTGGTACTTTTGATACTGTTGAGGTTTCGCGGCTGGCGGGTAATAAGCAGCGGGTTCTGCCCTACACAGTGATTCTGGATCGCAAGGGGCGCCTCATCGAAACCGGGGTAGGCGTTCTGAGCCAGGAAAAGCTCGAAGCGCTGATTGGCCCATTGCTGTAAAAAATATTATCCAGCGTCCAAAATCCACTAAATTTGTCTAAAGTGGTATTATCTTCCGCTCGGAATTCATTACGGCGGTGGGAGGCGCGTATTTCATGTCCTGCAAGAATATACTGCTGCTCAATGGCCCCAACCTCAACCTGCTCGGCACCCGCGAGCCGGAAATCTACGGCGGCGAAACGCTGGCCGCCATCGAAAAACGTCTGCTGCAACTGGCGCGCGAAGGTGGCGCGGCCCTGACGGCATTTCAAAGCAACGCCGAAGCCGATCTGGTAAACCGCATTCACCAGGCCGCGCGCGACGGCGTGGATTTCATCATTATCAATCCGGCGGCGTTTACTCACACCAGCGTCGCCCTGCGTGATGCACTGGCGGCGGTGAACCTTCCGTTCGTCGAAGTGCATCTGTCGAACGTGTATGCGCGCGAGGCGTTTCGCCATCACTCGTATTTCACGGATATCGCGGCCGGCATCATCAGCGGATTCGGCGCCAAGGGCTATGAGTTAGCGCTGGCTTACGCATTAACAGCCCGTCAGCCGTAATAAAAAAGGCATAAAAACATGGACTTACGCAAAGTTAAGACCCTCATTGATTTGGTGCAGCAATCCGATATTTCCGAACTTGAAATTCAGGAGGGCGAGGAACGGGTGCGGATCAGCCGCGGGCCCATCGGCCACGCCGGCACCGTAGTGCATGCCACCACGCCCGCCGCGATGATGACGCCCCCGATGATGCCTGCCGCGCCGCCAGCCAATTTGGCGCCGCAGCCCCCGGCCGAGCCGCAGGGCTTTGTCTTGAAATCCCCGATGGTCGGCACCTTTTACCGTTCGTCCACGCCCGGCGGCAAGCCGTTTGTCGAACTCGGCCAGGCGGTAAAGGCCGACGAAACCGTCTGCATCATCGAAGCCATGAAACTGCTGAACGAGCTCGAAGGCGGGGCCGAAGGTGTCATCAAGGAAATCTTCGTTGAAAACGGTGAGCCGGTTGAATATGGCCAGCCGCTGATGGTGATCGGCTAACCCAAACATGTTCGGGAAAATCCTCATCGCCAATCGCGGCGAAATTGCCCTGCGTATCCAGCGCGCCTGCCGCGAAATGGGCATCAAGACCGTGGTGGTGCATTCCGAAGCGGATGCCGAAGCCAAGTACGTCAAGCTGGCGGATGAATCGGTCTGTATCGGCCCGGCGGCGTCGAGCGCGAGTTACCTCAACATTCCCGCGATCATCAGCGCCGCCGAAGTCACCGATGCCGAGGCGATCCATCCGGGTTACGGGTTTCTCGCCGAGAACGCCGATTTTGCCGAGCGCGTGGATAAAAGCGGCTTTGTGTTTATCGGCCCGCGCGCCGAAACCATCCGCCTGATGGGCGATAAAGTCAGCGCCAAAAACGCGATGAAAAAAGCCGGCGTGCCGGTGGTGCCGGGCAACGATACCGCGCTGCCGGACGAGCCCAAGGAAATCATCAAAATCGCGCGCGAGATCGGCTACCCGGTGATTATCAAGGCGGCGGGCGGCGGCGGCGGACGCGGCATGCGCGTGGTGCATACCGAAGCCGCGTTGCTCAATGCCGCCAACACCACGCGCGCCGAGGCGCAGGCGGCGTTTAATAACCCCGTGATTTACATGGAAAAGTTTCTGGAGCATCCGCGGCACATCGAGGTGCAGGTGATCGCCGACAAGTACAAAAACGCGCTGTATCTCGGCGACCGTGATTGCTCGATGCAGCGCCGTCATCAAAAAGTGATCGAAGAAGCGCCCGCGCCGCTGCTCAATCAGCGCGCGCGCACGCGCACCGCCGAGCGCTGCGCCGAAGCCTGCCGCAAAATCGGCTACGAAGGCGCGGGCACGTTTGAGTTTTTATACGAGGGCGGCGAGTTCTTTTTTATCGAAATGAACACCCGTTTGCAGGTCGAACACCCGGTGACGGAACTGATTACCGGGCTGGATCTCGTGCAGATGCAGATACGTATCGCGGCCGGCGAAAAACTCGCGCTGCGACAGCGTGAAGTGTTGCTCTCGGGCCATGCCGTCGAATGCCGCATCAACGCCGAAGACCCCTACAAATTCACCCCGTCGCCGGGGCGCATCACCGCGCTGCACATGCCCGGCGGGCCGGGCATCCGCGTCGATTCGCACGCCTACAGCGGTTACAACGTGCCGCCGAATTACGACTCGCTGATCGGCAAGATCATCGCCTACGGCGACACCCGCGAGCAAGCCATCGCGCGGCTGTCGATCGCGCTGTCCGAAACCGTGATCGAAGGCATCAAAACCAATATTCCGCTGCATCAGGATTTGCTGCGCGACGCAGCTTTTCTGCGCGGCGGCACCAGCATTCATTATCTGGAAGAGAAGCTCGCGAAACTGGTGAAGGCGGAATAGGTTTCCCGCGTTCGGGGTTCAGCCTGCATTAATCATGAAGGTGATGCTCATTGATACCGTGTCGGACGGCAAAGCAAATGCCTCACCGCAGAGGCGCAGAGGTTTCGCAGAGTAGCCCCGCGAATTTCTCCGCGGCTGTTCTCCGCGCCTCCGCGGTGAATGGTTTTTCGTGAATAATCCAGGGTAGAGTCTGAAGTCGAGAGTAAACCCGTCGCCCCCCTCACGCCACAGGCCACACACCGCACGCCGAACCCAACACGCAAAACCATGCCCTATCTCTCCACCACTCTGATCGTTGATGCCCGCTGCGTCGAGGCGCTGTCGGATGCGCTGCTTGAACGCGGCGCGCTGGCGGTGGATGTTGCCGATGCGGAGGCGGGCACCGTCGCCGAACAGCCGTTGTTCGCCGAGCCGGGCAGCGCACCGGCGTTGAATTGGCGCGCCAATCGCGTGGTGGCCTTGTTCGCGGCGGGAGCCGATCTCACCGTGATCGTGCCCGACTCGCTGCGCGCCGCCGCGCTGCCCTTGACCACGCCCTACGGCATCGACCGGGTGGACGATCAGGATTGGGTGCGCCTGACGCAAACGCAATTCACGCCGGTACACGTGACGCAGCGCTTGTGGGTAGTGCCGACGTGGCATGACGTGGTCGACGCGAAGGCGATTAACATCCGCCTCGATCCGGGCCTCGCGTTCGGCACCGGCACGCATCCGACCACGCGCCTGTGCTTGCGCTGGCTCGACGCGCATATTCAGCCCGGCGCCACGGTGATTGATTACGGCTGCGGCTCCGGCATCCTCGCCATCGCCGCGATGAAACTCGGCGCGGCGCGCGCGCAAGGCGTCGATATCGACGAGCAGGCGTTGCTGGCCGCGCGTAATAACGCGCAGCAAAATCAGGCCGCTGTCACGTTTTACGCGGCGGCGGACGAATTAAAATCGCAAGCCGGCGTGGTGGTGGCGAATATTCTGGCGAACCCGCTGACGGTGCTCGCGCCGCTGCTCGCCACGCTGACCGCGCCCGGCGGCATGATCGCGCTGTCGGGCATCCTCGCGCCGCAGGCGGATGAAGTGCGCGCCGCTTATGCGCCTTGGTTTGAGATGCATACCACCGAACCGGAAGACGAGTGGGTGTTGCTCGCCGGCAGCAAGCGTCGCGCATAAACACACCCGCGCACCGCTCCAAAACCGTACCCCCCATGGCGATGGTCACCACCTGTCCGCACTGCACCACGAGCTTTAACGTGGAGCCGGAGGTTTTGCTCGCGCGCAATGGGCGCGTGCGTTGCGGCAAATGCAAGCAGGTTTTTGACGGCCTGTTGAGCGCGAAGACGCTCGACGAGTTTCACGCCGCCGCCGCGCCAGCGCCCTTGCCGCCGCCGGCCTATTGGCCCGCCTTGCCGCCCGCGCCCGATACCCCGATCCCGCCCATGCCGCTGGAGGTCGCGGCTGCCGCCAGCCCTGCCTATCTAGCTGCCGACCCGGCTCAATTTGTCGGGCCCCTGCCCAAGGCCGCGATGGAACCGGCGGCGGCGCTCAAGCCGCCAGCCACGCGCATGGTGTACAAGCCGCCCGGGCCGGAACACGACGAGGATGACGCCGGTTTCAACGCCGCCGCCGCGCCGCCGCGCGCGCGCTGGCCGTGGGCCGTTGCCGCAACCGTCGCGGCGATGGTGCTGGCGGGGCAGGTGCTGTATCGCCATCGCAGCGAACTCTCGACGCACTTTCCCGTGCTCAAGCCCGCGCTCGCGCAACTGTGCGAGTGGGCGCAATGCAGCGTGCCGCCGCTGCAGCTCGTCACTGCGCTGAACATCGAGGCCTCCGACTTGCAGGTGGCTGATCCCGCCAGGCCGCAGGTAGTCCAGCTCACCGCGACGCTGCGTAATCGCGCCGGCGTCGAAGTGGGTTATCCCGCGTTGGATCTGGTGCTTACCGACAACCGCGATCATGCACTGGCGCGCCGCGTGATCGTGCCCGCCGATTATTTACCCGCGTCCGGTGTGCGAGCCGCCGCCGCTACCGCCACTATTGCCGCCAATGCCGAAGTGATCGTGCGTATTGACATGGATACCAGCGGCTTGCCCGCCGCCGGATTCCGGCTTACCCTGACGCCCGCGCCGATTGATTGACCCTCACGTTTGCGAACCCATGACGACCCATCCCGAACACCTCAAATACCATGCATCGCACACCTGGCTGAAACTCGAAGCCGACGGCGCCTGCCTGGTGGGCATCACGCATCATGCACAAGAGCAGTTGGGCGACGTGGTGTACATCGAACCGCCCGCGGTGGGCGCCGCGCTCAAGCAGGGTGAAGCCTGCGGCGTGATCGAATCCGTCAAGACCGCCGCCGACATCCATGCGCCGGCATCGGGCACGGTGATCGCGATCAACCCCGCGCTCGTCGATACGCCGGAGGCCGTCAACAGCGATGCGTACGGCACGTGGCTGTTTCGCATGCAGCCCGCCGATGCCGCGGAACTGGCCGTGCTGATGGATGCGGCGGCGTACGAAAAAGTGACGCACGACTGACGCCGCAACTCGCCCGCGAGAGCGCATCGCTGCCGTCGCGCGCGAATGGCGCGCGTGTTGCACGCACGTACAACGCAAGGCATACTCGCCCGCGATCCCACCCCGCAATCATGTAATCACCCAACAAAATTATCCAGCAAACCCAGGAGAACCACGATGGCAAACGTAACTTTAGGCGGCAACCCGATCACCGTAAACGGCATGTTCCTAAAATCCGGCGACAGCGCGCCCGATTTCACGCTTACCGGCAAAGACCTGAAAGAAGTGTCGCTCAAGGATTTCGCCGGCAAGAAAAAAGTGTTGAACATCGTGCCCAGTCTCGACACCCCGGTATGCCAGACCTCCACCAAAAAGTTCAACGAAAAAGCGGCGGGCATGAGCGATACCGTGGTGCTGGTGATCTCCGGTGATTTGCCGTTCGCGATGGGCCGTTTCTGCACCACCGAAAATATCGCCAACGTCACGCCGCTGTCGACGTTTCGCAATCGTGATTTTCACGGCAAGTATGGCGTGGACGTGGCCGACGGCCCGTTGAAAGGGCTGACCGCGCGCGCAGTGGTGGTGCTCGACGCCGACAACAAAGTGCTGCACGCCGAGCTGGTGCCGGAAATCAAGCAGGAGCCGAATTATGATGCGGCGTTGGCCGCGTTAAAATAATCGTTTAAAAACAAATAGATACGATTATTCTGTTGCTGCAACCGAGCGCGTGGTGATCCCCGTATGAGCGGCGAACAACCCGGCGACACTCAAGCGGACGACGCCACCGCGCTGAAAGGCAAAACCGGATTTACGCGGGTGGTGAACGCCTTCGGTTATTCGCTCGCCGGATTGCGCGCGGCGTGGCGCGACGAGGCCGCGTTTCGGCAAGAGGCGCTGCTGGCGGCGGTGCTGATTCCGCTGGCGTTTTTCATGCCAACGGGCGGCATCGGCAAAGCGGTGATGATTTCATCGGTGCTGCTGGTGTTGATGGTCGAGCTGCTTAACTCCGCCGTCGAGGCATTGGCGGACAGAGTGTCGTCCGATAAACACGACCTCATCAAAAAAGCCAAGGATACCGGCAGCGCAGCGGTGCTGGTCGCGCTCATCAATGTGCCGGTGGCGTGGTTGCTGGTGTTGTTGGGTTAGCCGTTAGTCGAGGGAGAAATTCGCATGCGTATCGGCGTGTTATTGCCCCATCGGGGCGTGATTATTCAATCGGCGCGGCGTCCGCCGGTGGAAGACTGCTGGACCATCGCGCGCCTGTGCGATGACGCGGATATGGATGTGTGGGTGGGCGACAGCGTGGTGGCCAAGCCGCGGCTGGAGCCGTTGACCACGTTGGCCTATGTGGCGGCGATGACCAAACGCGCGCGGCTGGGCACGGCCATCTTGTTGCCCGCGCTGCGCCAGCCTACCGTGCTCGCACATCAGCTTGCCAACCTCGATCAAATTTCGCAAGGGCGCCTGGTGCTGGGCCTGGGCGTGGGTTGGGGCATGCCCGCCATCGTGCGCGAGTGGGAAGCCTGCGGCCAAAATCACAAGCGCCGCGTGAAAGACCTCGAAGAACACATGCAAGTCTGGCGCATGTTGTGGAGCGGCCAGCCGGTGTCGTACGAGGGCAACGGCTTCAAGCTGACCGACCATACCATCGGCCCGCTGCCGTGGAATGAAGCAGGCCCGCCGCTGCTGGTCACCGCGGGCAATCGCGGCGAGATTATTCCCGCGCAGATCGAGCGCGTCGGTAAATTCGGCGACGGCGTGATTACTACATACGTTAACGAAGACGATATCCGCACCTTGCGCGTGGTGTGCGCCGAGGCGATGGCGAAGCACAACCGACCGCGCGTGGATTTCCCCCTGTGCGTGTACACCACCATCCGGCTGGAAAACGATGTCGCCAAGGCGGAATCACTGACCCACGCCTTTCTCGAAAAGTACTACGGCGGCGGCGTGAATTTCCGTGGCATGATGGGCTTGGGGCCGGCCTCGGCGGTGATCGAAGTGATGCAACGCTACGAAGCGGCGGGCGTCACGGATCTGTGCATACGCCTGGTGGGCGAGGATCAAGTGGCGCAGTTGGAGTGGTTTATTGAGGATGTGTTGCCGACCCTGAATAAACAGTAGCGGTTAAACTGACAGCCTTCCTCACCCCCGGCCGGCTCCGCCCCCCTCGCTGCGCTCTCCCCGGAGGGCGAGGGGTTGGGGATGAGGGAGAGGTTTTGACTAACTGGAAGTGGAAAATGAAACCAGCACGAACAGTATTTGCGCTTACGTTAGCGGCGGGGTTGTTGTGTGCAAGTGCCGCAGCCCAAACGTTTCCCACGAAACCCATCCGTCTGATCGTCGCCTTCGCCCCCGGCGGCGCCACCGACACCTTCGCGCGCATCACCGCTGCTGAAATCAGCCGCAGCCTCGGTCAGCAGGTGGTGGTTGAAAATCGCCCCGGCGCGGGAACCACCATCGCGGCGGAGTTCGTCGCCAAATCCGCCGCCGATGGTTACACGCTGCTGCTCACCGATTTATCCACGCATGCCATCATGCCGTCGCTCTATACCAAGCTCACGTTCAATCACGGACGTGATCTGGTGGCTGTCGCGCCGGTGTCGGTGTCGCCGCTCATCATGGCGGCGCATCCGTCGCTGGGCGTGAAAAACGCGAAGGAGCTGATTGCGCTGGCGAAGAAAAATCCCGGCATCACCTGCGGCAATTCCGGCGCGGGCACTGTTACCCATCTCGCCGCCGAAAAATTCCGCACCCGCGCAGGGATCGATCTCACCTCGGTGAATTACAAGGGCGGCACCACCTCCACCGTGTCATTGCTTACCGGCGAACTGTCGCTGATCGTCAACACCATCCCCGCCGTGCTCGAACACGTGAAGACCCGCAAGCTCGTCGCTATCGGCCTTACCGCGGACAAGCGCGCTGCCGCGCTGCCGGAAATACCCGCCATCGGCGAAACGGTGAAGGGCGTGGACGCCGCCGTGATCGCCGGCGTGCTGGCGCCGGCGAACGTGCCGCGCGCGATCATTGAACGGTTGAACGCCGAGTTCGCCAAGGCGGTGGATGCGCCGAAAGCGAAAGAGATTTTTCTCGTTAATGCCGCCGAGGCGATGAAGCAAACCCCGGACGTGATGCAGCGTGTGATGGAGCAGGACGTGAAGACGTGGGCGGAGGTGGTGAAGGTGACGGGTGTGCGGCTTAATTAAAATCCATTAACCGCGGACGTTATGTTCGAGCACCTGATAACCAGCGCCACCGCCAGTTTGTGTGCACACGCGCGGCGCCTGCGCGACGCCAGCCACGGCACGCTCGTCTCCTATTCGCGCAAGGTCTTCATTCCGCTCACGCAATTGTGCCGCGACGTGTGCAGCTACTGCACCTTCGCCCACGCGCCCCGGCCGGGCGTGCGCGGGTATCTGACGCCGGATGAAGTCTTGGCGATTGCAAAAGCCGGGCAAGCGGCGGGCTGCACCGAGGCGCTGTTCACGCTCGGCGATAAACCCGAGTTGCGTTACAAGGCGGCGCGCGCGGAACTCGCGGCGCTCGGTTACGCCACCACCATCGACTATCTGCACGCGATGTGCGCGCTGGTGTTGAAACAAACCACGCTGCTGCCGCACGTAAACGCCGGCGTGATGACGCGCGATGAAATGGCGCGGCTGCGCGAGGTGAGCGCGTCGCAAGGGTTGATGCTGGAAAGCACGGCTGAACGTTTGTGCGAAAAAGGCGGGCCGCATTTTGGTTCGCCGGATAAACATCCGGCAGCGCGGCTTGACGTATTGCGGCTGGCGGGCGAATTGAAAATCCCGTTCACCACCGGCATTCTCATCGGCATCGGCGAAACGCGGGCGGAACGACTCGATGCGCTGCTGGCGATACGTGATCTGCATCAGCGCCACGGCCACATCCAGGAAGTCATCATCCAGAATTTTCGCGCCAAGCCCGGCACACGCATGGCCGATACGCCGCACGCGCCGCACGAAGAACTGCTGTGGACCATCGCGGTGGCGCGGTTGATCCTCGGCGCGGACATGAACATTCAGGCGCCACCGAATTTGTCGGGCGACAACTGCGCCGAACTGCTCGATGCCGGCATCAACGATTGGGGCGGCGTGTCGCCGGTGACGCCCGATCACGTGAACCCGGAAGCGCCGTGGCCCGCGGTTGAGGAATTGCGTCGCGTGACGGCATCACGCGGCAAGGAGCTGGTTGCGCGGCTGCCGAGTTATCCGGCGTATGTGCTGGATGTGCATGCCTGGCATCATCCGAAGATTGCCACTGCCGTGATTCGCGCGAGTGATTCGGCGGGTTACGCGCGTGCCGATGACTGGTCGCCGGGGCTGGCGGCGCCTTTAGCTGAACTGCCACGCGGAACAAAATATTCAATAAAAACAAATAGTTACGATGTAGCAACGGAAGCCGGCATCGAGCAACTGTTCGCCGCCCGCGGCAACGCTTTCCACGACATCTGCGCCGCCGCCGACGACTTGCGCCGCCAGACTGTCGGCGACACCGTGCGTTACGTGGTTAACCGCAACATCAACTACACCAACATCTGCGCCTATCGCTGCACCTTCTGTGCGTTCTCCAAGGGCACGCATGCCAAGTCGCTGCGCGGCGAGCCGTATGATTTGCCGCTCGACGAAATCGAGCGGCGCGTCAGTGAAGCGTGGGCGCGCGGCGCCACCGAAGTGTGCATGCAGGGCGGCATCCATCCCTCGTACACCGGCGACACCTATCTCAACATTTTGCGCGCGGTTAAGCGCGCCGCGCCGGGAATCCATGTGCATGCGTTCACGCCGCTGGAGGTGACGCACGGCGCACAAACGCTGGGCCTGCCGGTGCGCGAATTTTTGTCGCGGCTGATCGATGCGGGGCTGAACAGCCTGCCGGGCACCGCGGCGGAAATTCTCGATGATGAAATTCGCCAGGTGATCTGCCCGGATAAAGTCAACACGGAGGAATGGCTCGGCGTGATGGAAACCGCGCACGGGCTGGGCCTGCGTTCGACGGCGACCATTCTGTTCGGCCACGTCGAACAGCCTGTGCATTGGGCGCGGCATTTGCTGCGTATCCGCGCCTTGCAGGAGAAAACCGGCGGCTTCACCGAATTCATTCCCCTGCCGTTCGTACATATGGGCGCGCCGGTGTATCAACAGGGCCGCGCACGCCGCGGACCGACCTCGCGCGAGGCGATACTGATGCACGCGGTGGCGCGGCTGGTGTTGCATCCGGTGATTGAGAACATACAAGTATCGTGGGTGAAAATGGGCGAGGACGGTGTCGCGGCATGTCTCGCGGCCGGCGTCAACGACCTCGGCGGTACGTTGATGAACGAAAGCATTTCGCGCGCGGCGGGCACGCAGCACGGGCAGGAAATGGAACCCGCGCGCATGGAAACGATGATCCGCGCGGCGCGGCGCGTGCCGCAACAGCGCACCACGCTGTATGGTGAAGCCGCGCTTGAACGGCACGAAACCGCGTGCATTGCGGCGCCGTTGGAAGCGCCAAAATTTCACCGGGCGGCCGCATGAAAATCGGCATATTGGGCGGCACCGGCAAGGAAGGCAGCGGCCTCGCGTATCGCTGGGCGCTGGCGGGACACGAGGTTGTTATCGGCTCGCGCGATGAGGCCAAGGCCGCAGCGGGCGCCGCGGAATTGAATCAATTGCTCGGCGGCAAAGCGGTGGTGCGCGGCGCAAGCAACGCGGATGCGGCGCAAGCGGATGTCGTCGTACTCACCGTGCCCTACGCCGCGCAGCTTGCCACGGTGGACAGCGTGGCCGCGAAATTAGCCGGGAAAATATTGATTGATGTCACCGTGCCGCTGATGCCGCCGAAGGTGGATCGCGTGCAGTTGCCCAACGGCGAATCGGCGGCGGTGGCGTTGCAACGCCGGCTCGGCGCGCAGGTGAAAGTGGTATCCGCGTTTCAGAATGTCTCCGCCACGCATCTGAAAAACCCCGCACACGAAGTCGATTGCGACGTGCTGGTGTGCGGCGACGACGCCGACGCGCGTGAAGTGGTGATCGGCCTCGCGCACGACGCGGGCTTGCGCGCGTGGCACGCGGGCGTGCTGGCGAATTCGATTGCGTCCGAGGCGCTGACCTCGGTGCTGATTGCGATCAACAAACGCTACAAGGTTGCGGGGTCGGGGATACGCATCACTGGCGTTGATGGCATTCCTCGAAAGCAAGCACCATGATTGCAGGATTTTCGGCCTCACACTACCAATGGCTTCCCTCCCCTTCAGGGGGAGGCAAGGGAACACTTGAGGGTGGGGGTGGGGTCAACGCACAAGCACGACCCCACCCCAATCCCCATCCCAGCCTTCCCCCTGAAGGGGAAGGAGTGATCGCGCGCGGGTAACGGGGATGGTTCTTGTGCGTGAATTGCGGTTGGTGGCGCTGCCCGGCATTCCTGAAATCGAATCCGGCGCGTCACTCAGTGACCTGCTGCTGGCCGTCACCACGCGTGCCGGCATGAATTTGCAGGCAGGCGACATCCTCGTCCTGGCGCAAAAAATCATTTCCAAAGCCGAAGGCCGCGCGGTAAAACTGCAAACCGTCACGCCCTCGGCACGCGCGCAACAACTCGCGAGCGAGGCCAACAAAGACCCGCGCATCGTCGAGTTGATGTTACAGGAGTCACGCAAGGTGCTGCGCGTGAAGCCGGGCATTATCATCGTCGAACACAAGCTGGGTTTTATCATGGCGAACGCGGGCATCGATCAATCCAACGTGCCGGGCGGCGACGACACGGTGCTGCTATTGCCCGAAGACCCCGATGCATCGGCGCGAAAACTACGCGGTGAATTGCTGGATAAATGCGCTATCGAAACCGGCGTGCTCATCATCGACAGCTTCGGCCGCGCCTGGCGCAACGGCGTCACCGGCACGGCCATCGGCGTTGCCGGACTGCCGGCGTTGATTGATCTACGCGGCAACAAAGATCGCGAGGGCCGCACGTTGCGGGTGACGCAGATCGCCGCGGCGGATGAACTCGCGGCGGCGGCTTCGCTCGTCATGGGCCAGGCCGATGAAGGCACGCCCGCCGTGCTGGTGCGTGGATTTCCTTACGCATTGCGCGAAGCTTCGGTGCAGGAATTGATCCGCCCCGAAGCCGAGGATTTGTTCCGGTGATCGTCGCACTCGCGGGTGGTGTGGGCGGTGCGCGGCTCGCGGTGGGCTTGTCCGCGGCGCTGCCGCCGGACGAGCTTACGATCGTGGTGAACACCGGTGACGATTTCGATCATCTCGGATTCAGGATTTGCCCCGATCTCGATACGGTGATGTATACCTTGGGCGGGATGAATAATCCCAAGCTGGGCTGGGGCCGCGCGGGCGAGACGTGGCATTTCATGAATGAAATAAAACGTCTGGGCGGCGAAGACTGGTTTCAGTTGGGCGACCGTGATCTGGCGGTGCATGTGTTGCGCCGTGAGGCGCTCGCGCGCGGCGCAGCCTTGTCGGAAATTACGCGTGAGCTTGCGGCGCGCCTGGGCATCAGGCATTCGATCCTGCCGATGAGCGACACGCCGGTGCGCACTATCGTCAAAACCAAATCCGGCGAACTCGATTTTCAGGAATATTTCGTGCACCAGCGTTGCAAGCCGCGCGTGACCGGGTTTCGTTTCGCCGGTGCGAGCAAGGCGCGCGTGCCCGATGCGCTCGCACGTATCCTGCGCGGGCGCGTGGACGGCGTGGTGATTTGTCCGTCGAATCCGTTTGTCAGCATCGCGCCGATTTTCAGCGTGCCCGCCATCAAAGCATGGTTGCGGGCGCGCACCTTTCCGGTGGTGGCGGTATCGCCGATCATCGGCGGCGCGGCGGTCAAGGGGCCGGCCGCTAAAATGATGCGCGAGCTGGGCGTTAAACCCACCGCGCTGGAAATTGCGCGACACTACGGCAACGCGGTCGATCATTGGGTGATCGACCGGCAAGATGCAACATTGGCGGGCGCGATCGAGCGCTTGCGTTCCATCTATCATCACGGCAGCAGAAC
>JANPOH010000094.1:0-17864 GCA_031427895.1 Betaproteobacteria bacterium | reverse complement strand
CATCAAGATGGAGCAGATCAGGCCCGGATCCAGCCTGCCTAGAGGGAAAAAGAAGGAAAAATAACTGTAATGTTATTTAAGGGACACTACACTAGGAGATATAACATCTTTTCCAACCCAATGCGAAAGTTGCTAACTAGGCCATTCATATAGGTATACGTAGTTTTCGACTGGCGGCTATTGGATTTTGAATTTCGCAGTTCGTATTTCCGCAACTGGCCGAGACCCGACCTAGCGCGAACACGTAAAATTCCCAGGCGTGCCACGCATCTCCGATCTGGCCTGCATCAGCGCAGATGGATACGCCGGGGACCCCTATCTTAAGTCCGCTACACCGTAATTTTCCAGAAATCCCGCGCATACTCCGGCATGGTGATATCAAAATTCACGCCGTTCGGATCGGAATATTTACGCTCGGTTTCCAGCCCGCTGCCGGTGCCGAGAATGCCGCCGTGAAACTGGGCGCCGTTGGCTTCGACTTTTTCCGTGACGCTTTTCATGTCGTCGATCAGAAAGCCGATGTGATGCAGTCCACGCTTGGTTTCGCCTTTCATGTTGGGATTGTCCGGGTGGATCACCACCAGGCTCACCGTGCCGTCGGTCAGCGCAATCGCGGTATCGGATTGCCGCGCGCGCGTCATGCCGAACGCTTTTTCGTAAAAGGCTGCTGATTTTTCGATGTCCTCGACGACCATTGCGATGTGCCTGAGCTTTGCCATGACGTACTCCTTGGGTTGGCGGTTCTACAAAATATCGTTTAAAAACAAATAGTTATGTAATTACGGAAACATCGCCCAGCCCACGCGATTGGTCTGCGCTTTGAAGAAATGCCCGTTGGTGCTGGTGACAAACACCGTGGTCATGTCGGGGCCGCCGAAGCACACGTTGGTGGGCCGATTGGCCGCCACCGGATGCGTCTCCAACACGCGGCCCGTGGGTGAAAACACATACAGCATGGGGCCGGGGCCGCTGACTTCCCAGCCGGCGGTGGCGATGATGTTGCCTTCGGCATCAAGGCACATGCCGTCGATGCCGCGATGCAGTCCGCGCGCGTCTTCGCCCCAGGTGAACAGCACATCGTACGTGCCGAGGCTGCCGTCGTCGTTGATCGGATAGGCGCGCAACTCGCGGTCGATGCCGCGCGTGTAGCTGCTCTCGGCGACATACAAGGTGCGCTGGTCGCGTGACACCAGAATGCCGTTCGGCTGGGTGGTGTCGAAGGTCGCGCGCACGACCTTGTAGCTGCCGTCGGCTTGCGGCGCGGCGCACAGCACCGAACGGTGATCGAGTTCTTCTTTTTCGGTTTTGTCCCAGTTGCCGTCGTTCACCGGGTTGGTGAACCAGATGCGGCCCTTGCGATCGATCGCCAGATCGTTCGGCGTGCTCAATTTTTTGCCGTCGAGCTTGTCGGCGATCACGGTGTTTTTGCCGTCGGTATCAAAGCGCAGTATCGAGCGCCCGCCGGAGCAACAGCCGAAGAGTTTGCCGTGTGCGTCGAAGCACAACCCGTTGGTGCGGTTAGTGCCTTCGCGCCATACGCTGATGGCGTTGGTTTTGATGTCATAACGCAGGATGCGGCTTTTGCGGATGTGGGTGAACAAAATCTCCTCGCCGGTCCACACCGGGCCTTCGGTGATGAGTTCGCCTTCGGAGCGCATCAATAGTTCAAATTTCCACGACATGATTTTTCCTTGTTGGGGTTACGTCATTACAGATTCATTTCGAGGGTATACAAGCCGCCGCTGAATCGATCCGCCGCGTACACGATGTTGCGGTCATCGACGTAGACGTCGTTCATCTGAATTGCGCCCTTGGGCGACATGGACGGCGCGCCGGGCACGAAATACGCTGCTTCGCGCGGCTGGTATTGATTGGAAATATCATACACGCGGATGCCGGCATTAAAGCACGAGGCGAAGATCAGGTTCTCGGAACGAAACGCATGTTTGGCGGGATAGTTTTCGTAGAGATTGTGCGCGCCGAAACGTCCGCCGCGTTTGCCGAACGCCTCCACCGGCGGCAGCGGCAGCGTGGAGATCGTCACCAGATTGGTTTCGTCGCGCATGTCGGCGAGCCAGTTGAGCTTGGGCCAATCGAGGCCATCGTCCTTGTTGCATTCGTCGGCGAGCACCATCAGGCCGCGGCCCAAGAGCGGCATCGCGGTGTGCGCCATGCCGTTGTAGGGTGGCGAAATTTTCAGGCGCGAAATTTCTTTGGGATGCGCCTTGTCGCTGATGTCGAGGATCACCACGCCGCCGTCGATGTAGCCCATGTAGGCGCGGTCGGGGCGCTCCGGGTAGACGCTGATGTTGTGCGGCCGGTACCCGCCGTCGAATTTGGGGTGGCGCGGCACCGGCGGCTCGGCGTCGCCTTCCCTGGTGCCCGGATACCACCAGCGTCCAGCCTCCACCGGCTTCGACGGATTACGCACATCAACGATGCGGTAAATCTGATGATCCTTGGGATTACGTGGCTGGTGATCGGGCGCGCCGCAGCTCAAATGCACGAATTCGCCATCCACAAACCAGCAGCAATGCGCGCCGAGCGAATGCGGGC
This sequence comes from Betaproteobacteria bacterium, assembly GCA_031427895.1. Lineage (GTDB taxonomy): Bacteria > Pseudomonadota > Gammaproteobacteria > Burkholderiales > SG8-41 > UBA5216. The sequence continues at coordinate 15,308 of JANPOH010000094.1, read as the reverse complement.
CGGAGGCATCGAAATGCGAAATCAGTTTGGGCTTTTCCGGCGTGCTGACGTCGAACAAATCAAACCCCGCGGGTTTGCCGCCCGCCGATTGCTTCAAGTTGTTGGGATCATTCGGGTTGCCCTTGCCGCCGCGCACCTGGTAACACACCACCATCATGTCGCCGACGACTTCGAGCGAGTTCGAGCGCACCTGCGCGTGCGGCAACTCGGTTTGCACGATCATTTTGAGTTTGCGCGGATCGCTGACATCGACGCCGGTGAAATTTTTCGGCGCCGATTCGTGCGCCAGCCACAGGATGCGCCGCCCATCCTTGGTCATCTGCATATTGCAGCCTTCGCCAATGCCGCCGAAGCCGTCGAGCTCGTGCTGCGCCAGCAACTTCATGTTCAGCGCCAGCGTGCGCGATGCCTGCGATGCCGGATTGAGTGATCCTGCCATAGCCATTTTTTCTCCCTGAGTGAGTGCGTGAGTGCGTTGATTTTATTTGATAAGACCGAGATACGTCATGATGTGCCTGGCCTGTGCGTATTCTGCGGCCATGTGCTTGCGCGTTTCGGCGGCATTTTTGAATATCGCCTCGCCCTGCACCCGTTCGGCGCTTTTGCGAAACTCGTCGCTGGCCGCGATTTGGTACATCACCCGCTCCCAATACGCGATTTGCGCGGGCGTGATGCCCTTGGGCGCGAGGATCGCACGCCAGGTTTCGCTGACGGCGGTGGGATGCCCCAGTTCCGCCCAGGTGGGCGCGGTGCTCAACAGGCCGGTTTGCCGCTTCGCGCTGGTCACCGCGAGCACGCGCAAATTGCCGCTCTCGATCTGCGGCAAAAACCCGACCGCGGAACCCACCGCCACATCCAGATGGCCGCCCAGCAATCCGGATAGTTGCTTGCTGCTTTCGAGCACCACCATCTTCACCGGCTTGATATCGATGCCGGCGGATTGCAACACGCGCCCGGCCGCGATGCGCGTGAGGATGGTGTTGATGGCGATGGAGAGTGAATCGGGCCGCGCCTTCAGTGCGTCGACGAAATCGCGGGCGTTTTTGATGGGCGAATCCGCGCGCACCACGACGATATAGGCCTCGGTCATGATGGTGGCGATGGGCGTCAAGTCGGAGTAAGTCACCGGCAGGCGGCCCGCCAGATGATTGGCCAGCAGCACCGGCGAAGCCAAGCTCAGAAAATGCGGGTCGCCGGTGCGCTGACTCAAAAACGTGTACGCCAGCGCGTGTTCGCCGCCGGAGCGATTGACCACCGCGCTGGAGACCGGCAGCAGTTTTCGCTCCTGCCATTGCCGCTGCACGATGCGCGCGGTCGAATCCATCGCGCCGCCCGGTGCGTTGGGTGCGATCAGCTCGACGTGACGTTGCGGCACCCAGCCCTGTCCGGAGCCTGTCGACGCGGGTTGGGCGTGCGCCGCCGGCGCGAGCGCGGCTCCAGCGCATATCAATAGGCGGGTTATCCAAGGGTTTTTCACGGCGGGCTCCGGTCACCAACGCAGACATAGTGTAGCGCTGCTGTACGGTTCATGGCGCGATTCCCGTTTCGCGCGAAACACCGAATCGCTTGCGCTCGCGCGGGCGACTTGTGACAATCGCTCCTCTCCCGCGCACGTCAACCGGCCCAAACAATGGACTTCAAACTCACCTCCGAACAGCAACAATTTCGCGATGCCGTCAGCGGCTTCGCGCACAAGCATCTGAAGGCGGGCGCGCTGGCGCGCGCGCACGAGGCCGAGCACCCGTGGGATGTGGCGAAGCTGATGGCCGAACAGGGCTTGATGGGCATTGCGTTCCCCGAGGCCGACGGCGGGCAGGGCGGCTCGCTGATGGACGCGATACTCGCGATTGAAGCCGTCACCGAAGCCTGCCCGCGCAGCGCGGATGTGATACAGGCCGGCAACTTCGGCCCGGTGCGGGTGCTGGCCGAGTACGGCACGGCGGATCAGAAGAAACGTTACCTCGACAACATTCTGCGCGGCGAAGCGGTGATTTGCGTCGGCATGACCGAGCCGGATGCGGGCAGCGCCGTGACCGATCTCACCACCAGCGCCACGCCCGACGGCGCGGGCTATCGCATCAACGGCGTGAAGGTGTTTCAGACGCACGCCACCGTCGCCGAAGTGATGCTGACCTATGTGCGCTTCGGCCCCGGCGTCGGCGGCATCGGCTCGGTGCTGATTCCGCGCACCGCGCCGGGCTTCAAGCAAGGCAAGGCGGCGAAATTTTTTAATGGCGAGGAATGGGTGCAGACCTATCTCGACAATGTGTACGTCGGCCCGGAGAACGTGCTGCTGAAAGAGGGCGGCTTCAAAAAACAGATCGCGGGCTTTAACGTCGAGCGCATCGGCAACACCGCGCGCTCGCTGGCGTTCGGGCGCTACGCCTATAACGTGGCGCGCGAATGGGCGATGCAGCGCAAACAGTTCGGGCGCTTGCTGTGCGAGTTTCAGGGCATCCAGTGGAAATTCGCCGATATGAAAATGAAACTTGACGCCGGGCAGTTGCTGATCTATCGCGCGGCGGCGAATGCGGTGAACGGCATACCATCGCAGGAAGACACCGCGATTGCCAAGGCGTTTTGCAATCAGGCCGGTTTTGATTGCTGCAACGAAGCGATGCAAATCATGGGCGGCATGGGCTATACCACCGAGACGCTGGTCGAATATTGTTTCCGCAAATGCCGCGGCTGGATGATCGCAGGTGGCTCGATCGAGATTCTGAAAAACCGCATCGCGGAAAGTATTTTCGACCGCACCTTTTCACAGCGCCCGCCGAAAACAAAATAGTCAATTAAAACAAGTACTTATGAATACCTCTCTTGATCTCCTGCGGCAACAGATTTTCTCCCCGCGCTCGGTCGCCCTCATCGGCGCTTCCAGTGACGCCACCAAAAACACCTCGCGCCCGCAGCGTTACATGCGCAAGTACGGCTACGCGGGCAAGCTGTTCCCGATCAATCCGGGACGCGACGAAGTGTTCGGCGAGAAGGCCTACTCCGATGTCACCGCCGTGCCGGACGCCATCGATCACGCCTTCATCATGGTGCCGGCGAAGGCAGTGAAAAAAGCGCTGGAACAATGCGTGGCGAAAAAAATTCCGGTGGTGACGATATACACCGACGGCTTTGCCGAGGTGGGCGCCGAGGGCCGCGCGATGCAGGAAGAACTGCAAAACATCGCCAAGGCCGGCGGCGTGCGCCTCATCGGGCCGAACTGCATCGGCTTGTTCAGCAGCCAGACGAATCTGGCGCTGTCGGTGAACGCGGTGCTGGAAAACTCCGACATCAAGCCCGGCCCGATCAGCATCGTGTCGCAAAGCGGCAGCATGACGGGCGGGCTGTTGTCGCGCGGGTTGGGGCGCGGCATGGGTTTCGCCAAGCTGGTGTCGGTGGGCAACGAGGCCGACATCGGCGTGGGCGAATTCGCCGACATGCTGGTGGACGATCCGCACACCGGGCAAATACTGCTGTTCATGGAAACCATCCGCGACGCCGATCATCTGGCGCGCGCGGGGCGGCGCGCTTACGCGTTAGGCAAGCCGATCATCGTGTTCAAGCTCGGTCGCTCCGAAATCGGGCAGGATTGCGCGGCCTCGCACACCGGCGCGATGGCGGGCTCGGACGAACTCGCCGATACGTTTTTCAAGGCCAACGGCATTCTGCGCGTGGATATGCTCGAAACGTTGTTCGAGCTGGGGCCGATGATCGCGGGCGCGAAACCGAGCCGGCAGCATCGCGTGGCGATCATGTCCACCACCGGCGGCGGCGCGGCAACGGTGGCGGATCGACTCGGCACGCTGGGCGTGGATGTGGTCGGCCCGACGCAAACCGTGATCGACAATCTCAAGAAAAACCACAACATTATTATCAGCAACGCCCGCGTCACCGACTTGACGCTGGCGGGCGCGAAAAAAGAAATCTACAGCGCGGTGCTGAATGAGTTGCTGGCCTCCGACCATTGCGATCTGGTGCTGCCGATCGCCGGCAGCTCCGCGCAGTTTCATCCGCAGATCGCGGTGTCGCCCATGGTGGAAGCGGACAAACGCGGCAAGCGGGTGGCGGCGTTTCTCGCACCGCAGGCGGAGAAATCGCTGGCCCTGCTGGCCGAAGCCGGCATTGCCGGATTTCGCACGCCGGAATCGTGCGCCGATGCGATCCGCGCGTGGCGCGACTGGACGCCGCCGCAAACGCAGCCCGCCATCGACAATGCGCGCGTGAATGAGGCGAAAAAATTGCTCGCTGCCGCAGACACGAAACAGTTGAATGAATTCGATGCCTGTCGCGTATTTGCCGCACTGGGCGTGACGCAAGCCGCCACTGCCGTCATCCAATCGCCGGATGAGGCCGCCAACGTCGCGTTCCCGGTAGTGGCAAAAATTCTCTCGCCCGACATCGCACACAAAACCGACGCCGGCGGCGTGGTGCTCAACATCGCTGACGCCGCCGCGTTGAAACAGGCCGCACGCGACATCCTCGACCGCGTGGGCAAAAAACATCCCGCCGCCAAACTCAACGGCATCCTCGTGCAGCGCATGGAAAAGGGCCTGGCCGAAGTCATCCTCGGCTTCAAGCGCGACCCGCAAGTCGGTCCGGTGGTGGTGCTCGGCATCGGCGGCGTGCTGGCAGAGATTTACAAAGACTTCGCCGCGCGGCTCGCGCCGGTGAGCGTGGAAGACGCCGCGAAAATGATCGAGCAGGTGAAGGGCCTCGCGCCGATACGCGGTTATCGCGGCATGACCAGGGGCGATTGCGTGGCGCTGGCTAAAACGGTGAGCGACTTCTCCCAGCTTGCGTACATCGACAGCATAGCCGAAGCCGAAATCAATCCGTTGATCGTCAAAGCCGCGGGGGCGGGCGTGGTCGCGGTGGATGGGTTGATCGTGCGGCAACCTGGGTAGCGGCTACCGAGGCAACTACCAAAGGCACCTCGCGCGAAACCCTTTTATCGCCGCGTCATCGGTGACGAGTGTTGCGCCTTCGATGATCGATTGTGCGGCAAGCATACGGTCGAACGGATCACGGTGCTCGACGTCAAACGCGCCGGCCTTGAGCGCGTGTTGGTATGAGATGGCGAGATGACTAAAACCGTCGGCGACGATGAGTTGATGAAATTCGCCAAGGGCGCTTTCAGCGCCCGGCAGTTTGCCGATGCGATGCTTGGTGGCTATTTCCCATGCGCTCGCCGCACTGACCAGCACGACATTGGTTTCGTCGGCAATGGCTTCCGCCGCGCGCGTTGACAAGCGCGGATCATCTTTCCACCACCATAGCAGCGCGTGGGTGTCGAGTAGCAGCTTCAACGGCCTTCCCAGGCTTTCAGCTCTGCTTCGGGCAGCGGATCGAAAAACGCATCATCGATAATGCTTTTCACGCGCCCGCGCTGGCGATTCGGCGTGGCTGGCGCCAGCGGCACCATGCGCGCATAAGGCTTGCCGGCTTTGGCGAGAATAATTTCTTGCCCCGCATGGGCTTGCTCCAGTAATTTGGAAAACTGGGTTTTCGCGTCGTGTACGTTGACCAGCATGATTTCTTCCTCCAAATCGATAGAGGCCCATATTGGCTTAGTCCATCAACTTAGTCAATATTGGTGGCATTGATCCTATCCCCTGAAAATTCACTGTCGCTGGGAATATATTTATAAGTACATGTTTTTAAACAACTTTAATACTAATTGCCACAAGGGGCGCATCTCCCGTGTGCGCGCCCGCTCCTGCCGTCGGCACAGCACAGCGCCCCAATCCCTGCCTGATATCATCGCAGACTGAATACAGGAGAACCGCCATGCTGATGCAACAACTCGCCGACTACGCGATCCGCGAACAAACTTCAAAGCTGCCCGCCGAGGTGATCCACCATGCCAAGCGCGCGGTGATCGATTGGTATGCCGCGCTGCTGCCGGGCAGCTTGTGTCCGCCCGCCACTTTGCTGGAGCAGGCATTCGCCGAAGACCTGGATCGTGGCCGCGCGCGGCTCGCCACCGGGCGGCGCGCCACCACGCGTACTGCCGCGCTGATTAACGGCGCGGCGTCGCACACGGTGGAGTTCGACGACATCTATCGCGACGCGGGTTATCACCCCGGCAGCCCGACGATATCGGCCGCGCTGGCGGCGGCGCAGGCGAGCGGCGCCACTGGAGAGCGTTTTCTGCGCGCGGTGATTGTCGGTTACGAAACCTCCACCCGCATCGGCGAGGCGGTGATGCCCTCGCATTATCGCTTTTGGCACACCACCGGCACGGTGGGTTCGTTCGGCGCGGCGGCCTCGGCGGCCACCGCGATGAATCTCAATCACGCGCAGTTCATGCACGCGGTGGCGACCGTAGGCACTTTCGCCGCCGGGTTGAAGCAGGCATTTTTATCGCAGGCGATGAGCAAGCCGCTGCACGGCGGACACGCGGCGGATGCGGGCGTACTCGCGGCGCTGGCGGCATCCAAGGGCGTAACCGGCGCGCTCGATATTCTCGAAGGCAAAGAAGGTTTCGGCGCGGCCATGAGCGTGAATCCCGACTGGTCGAAAGTCACCAAGGGCCTGGGCACGGATTACCACATCAATCACATGACGTTTAAAGCGCACGGCTGCTGCGGCCACACCTTTCCGTCAATCGACGGCGTGTTGCATCTGGTGATGCAACACCAACTCAAACCGCAAGACATTAAAAAAATCACGCTGGCCACCTACAAAGCCGGCCTCGACATTATCGACAACGCCACGCCCGAAGGCGAGTATCAGGCCAAGTTCAGCCTGCAATACACCGTGGCGCATGCGGCGATTTTCGGCAGCGTGCGGTTGAATGCCTTCACCAGCGAGCGCATGCAAGACGCGCAACTGCGCGAGATGATGAAAAAAGTCGTGTGCGTCGCTGATCCGGTGTTTTCCAAAGGCTATCCCGGCCAGCGCGCGTCGCAGGTCGATATTGAAACCACCGACGGCCGCAAGCTGTCGCACTTGCAGCCGTACCGCAAGGGCGATCCGGAACTGCCGCTGACCGACGACGAGCTGAACGCCAAGTTCATGGAGCTGGCCGAGCCGGTGCTGGGTGATGCCGGTTCGAAGCGGCTGCTGGAGCAACTGTGGGCGCTAGACAAAGCGCCGACGTGCGAATTCGAGTTTGTTACGGAGAAGACGCGCGCGGCAGTTTGACGCCGCCATCGCTTCGAAACCCGAAGGCAGCCGGACAGTGGCATCACCGCAGTCGTCATTAACAAAGGGGAGGCGATGGTCCCGGACGCACTGAAAGTCGCATGTTGCTTTTCGTGCCAATATTAACCACCTTGAAAGTGCGGGGATTTTCCGTATCGCCTTGTTTTGATTGGAATATACTTGACCACTGGTCGGAATGTTAACAAGCGCGCTGGGATGTTAACCGGCGTTTTCGATGATTAAACTTGTTGGGCGTCACGAAGGATCTCGCGAATATAATGGTCACTCGAAAAACATCACTGTGGTGGGGCTGTGGCTAATAACTTCAAGAGTGATGACAGCTTCCTGAGAAAACTCGCCGTCGGTGCCGCTGGAACGAATGCAACGATACACCGATTGAAGGCGATGGGATTCAATCCCATAGAACTTGAGCGTGGTTCCACTGGTTTCAAAATCTGGAAGAAGATCAAGATCAAGCGAGTTCGGGTTCCCGACATCCTGTGCCTGAACACTGGCATACGGTTTGAATCCCGTGGCAAGACAAAGCTTGAGATATCAATGTCACATTCCCGTAATGACCCGAAGCGGGCATGGGATGCTGGTATGCGGGACGACGATCTGGTTTCAATCGTCGTCTTCGAGCAAGACGACGCTTCTCCCGTAGATTTGAAACGAATCTCGCCTATTCACTTCGTCAGCGTGAAGAACATGCGGAAGGCGTTTGCCGCCGAGCAGGTCTCCATCACCCAACCAAAAGGTGTCGAGGAAGGATCCGAAATACGGGTGATGTGGACATGTGCTGCCGCCAATCAGCGGTCAGTTGTTTTCGCCGTGGAATCCGGGAGGATCAGCCTGACTTCTATCCCGGAGGCACGGCGTCAATCGATCCAGTTGAGCCGGAGCAAAGGCAAGATTACCTTGCTGCCACAGGTCAGCGCTGGTGATGCCGTCGAGGCCAATCAGATTGTGGCGTCAGTTGTTCCGGTCAACTCAGAGCTCCAGTGCCCTACGTCAGTTAGCGAAGCCTATTTCATAGACAAGCTCGCAAGCGTCAACTTAAGCGAGCGGTACGCTGCCGCAAAAGCGTTGCGGTACAGAGGCTACACTACTGCCAAGCCGCTGCTCGTAGCAAGGATGACGGATGCCGACGAGGATATTTATGTCCAGCTTGAGGCTGCGGCTGCGCTTGCGGCATATGGCGAGCCGAGCGGCTGGGAGTTCATGGAGAACAAGCTGCGTAGTCCGGTCATGACGGTTCCCCTTGAGACGCAACTTGAAACAGTCATTGTCGCATCCGAAATACCCAAGGGCCGGAGCGAACAGTTGCTGATCGAGGTGTTGCGTGACTCTCAACGCGACGACGAACTGCGCGCAGGCGCAGCTTGGGCACTTGGCCAATTTGCTTCTGCTACATCGGCGACTGCACTTGTTGATACATTCAACTCCAGTCCATTGGAGATCAAGGTTGAAGCCGCCCGCGCGCTTTTGCGAATTGCTGACCCACAAATTCCTCACTTGATTGATCTCCTGAAAAACGGTGACCCCGCCAAGCGCGACGGCCTATCATGGGTACTTGCTCGAACTGGCAAATTCAATCCATCAGATATGGTCGTCGGGGCCGATGAGAACCTTAGAAAATGGATGAGCTACGTCGTCGGCTATGGCAAAGATAAATTTATTCAGGGCGATGTTGAGGCCATCTGTAAGGCAGACCCGGAAGTGTATTTCGCCGCAAGTGTGTTGTGGCAGATTGTGGCAAGCTGGGTCAACAACCTGAGAGAATACTGACATGCAGAGCAAGCCACTTTACCGCACCGCAAGTGGTCAGGCCTATGTTGGAGATTCTATTGAGCTTCTCTCGGAATTGCCCGACAGCAGCGTTGATCTAGTCATGACATCGCCACCGTTCGCACTTCTGCGCCAAAAGACCTATGGCAATGTTGCGGAAACAGAATATGTCCGGTGGATTACGCCATTCGGTCGAGAGGTTTTTCGAGTTCTCAGAGAAAGCGGAAGTTTCGTTCTCGACTTAGGGGGGGCATACCGTTCTGGTGTCCCATCCCGTTCTCTGTATAACTTCCGCGTACTCTTGGCTTTTTGCGACGAGATCGGGTTTCACCTTGCTGAAGATTTCTACTGGTTCAATCCGGCAAAGCTGCCGTCACCAATTGAATGGGTAAACAAACGAAAAATTCGGGCAAAGGATTCGGTCAACACTGTTTGGTGGTTTAGTAAGACCGCCTTTCCGAAAGCCGACGTACGGAAAGTGCTGGCTCCGTATTCCGATAGGATGAAGAAGTTGATCAAGGACCCGGAGAGTTTCTATGCGCCAAAAAAACGCCCGTCAGGCCATGACATAAGTGCTGGGTTTGGCAAGGATAATGGAGGGGCGATTCCTTCCAACCTCCTTTCTATACCGAACACCGACAGCAACTCAAGCTACCTCCGGCTCTGCAAGGAACTTGGACTCGAACGCCATCCGGCGCGATTCCCTTCGGAACTCCCCGCGTTCTTTATCAAGATGCTGACTGACGAGGGGGATGTCGTCCTAGACATTTTTGGCGGATCAAACACCACCGGATTTGCCGCCGAAGCTCTAAAACGGAAGTGGCTCACTTTTGAGATGAATAGGGAATATCTTGCTTCATCCGCACTTCGGTTCCTTGAGGGACATAGTCCTGAGACCGTGAAGCGAGTATCGGGGGAGATGAACTACAGTCATGCCAATTATTTTATTGGTGAGACGGTCTGCGCATTAGACGCCGCAAAGAAAGCAAAGTCTAAGAATGAATCGGTGGGTCAAGGAGCATTGTTTGTTTCCGGGGCGGAAGCGAGGTAGCCAATCTATCCGAAGACGCACAACAAATCGTTCCAACGGACGCGCAAAAAGCCGCGCGCCACTGAACCTAATCGTTAATCCGCCGTCACCTTGATCGCCTTAACCAGCTTCCCCCACCGCTCCAGTTCCGCGCGCATCAGCGCGCTGAACTCCTCCGGCCCCATCAACGCCGGTTCCGCGCCCTGCTGCAGAATGAATTTGGAATACTCCGCGCTGTTGACCACGCGCGCGATGTCCTGATGCAGGCGCTGCACGATGGCCGGCGGGGTTTTTGCCGGTGCGGCGATGCCCATCCACTGCGACACGTCGAAGCCCTTCAAGCCCTGCTCGTCGAGGGTGGGCAAATCGGGCAGCACCGGCGAACGCTTCATCGATGTCACGCCGATGCCGCGTATACGGCCCTGCTTAATCATTGGTGCGGCGTTGGTGACGCTGGTGCAATACAAATCGGTGTGCCCGGCCACGGTGTCGATCATCGCCGGTGCGCCGCCTTTGTAGGGAATGTGCTGCATTTTGATGCCGGTCATGTTCATGAACAACTCGGTGCATAGATGCGGTGTGCCGCCGGTGCCGGCCGAGGCGAAGCGCAATTGGCCGGGGCGCGCTTTCGCCAGCGCGATCAGTTCTTTCATGTTTTTTGCCGGCACCGACGGATGCGCGACGATGATGTACGGCGCCAGCGCCACCATCGCCACCGGCGCAAAGTCACGCATCGTGTCGTAGCCGAGCTTGGGGTAGACGAAGGGCGCGATGGTCATCGGGCCGGTCACCGCCAGCAGCAGGGTGTAGCCGTCGGGCGGTGACTTCGCCACCATTTCCGAGCCGATGGTGCCCGCGGCACCCGACCGATTGTCGAAAATCACCTGCTGACCCAGCGGCTCGGACAGGCGCTGCGCCAGCGCGCGGCCCAGCACGTCGTTGACGCTGGTGCCCGCCGGAAACGGCATGATGATACGCACCGGCCGGTTGGGAAAATGCTGCGCGTGCGTTACCGCGCACACGCCCGTCAACACCACGGCTGCAAGCATGAGTCCGGTCAACTTCATTGCATTCCCCTTCGCACTGGCATTGCGGCAAATATAGACCAAGTGCGCCGCTTTGTCCGGCATAATTAATCCTGCAAACCCTCTTGGGACATCCTCATGCCGCATTCATTCATCCAGGTAGAAGTCAGCGACTTCATCGCCGTGGCCACCATGGACCGCCCGCCGGTGAACGCGCAAAACGCCCGGTTCCGCGAAGAAATCATCGATGCCTTCGACAGCTTCACCGACCGCGACGACGTGCGCGTGGCCATTCTCACCGGCGCGGGCAAGGTGTTCTGCGCGGGCGCGGACATCAAAGAGCGCATCGGTCTCGTCAAAGCGCCGGGCGACTACTGGCGGCACAATCGCGGCGCGCGCGAGTACGCCAACGCGATCCGCGAATGCAAGAAGCCGGTGATCGCCGCGGTTAACGGTGCTGCGCTCGGCGCGGGCTTCGGTCTGATGGCCGCCTGCGACATCATGCTCGCGTCCGACAACGCGGTGTTCGGCATGCCGGAAATCGACGTGGGGCTGGCGGGCGGCTGCGCGTTCATTTCGCGGCTGTTCAGCAAGTCGCGCGGGCGGCGCATTGTGTTCACCGGCGAGCGTTTCAGCGCGCAGGAGCTGTATCGCCTGGGCGTGATCGAATGGTGCGGGCCGCGCGAGCAGTTGATGGAGGAGGCGATGAAAATCGCGCGCAGCATCGCCGCCAAGAGTCCGCTCGCCGTGAAGCTCGCCAAGCAGGCCTACAACGTGATCGAGAACATGCCCGAGCGCGACGGCTACCGCTTTGAACAGAACATCACCGAGCAGTTGTCGCATACCGAAGACGCCCAGGAGGCGCAGCGCGCCTTTGCCGAGAAGCGCAAACCCGTGTTCAAGGGGCGGTAGGCGTGGCTGCGTTTCGCGGCGTTTACCGCCATCACGAACTCACGCGTCTCTTTAATCCGCGCAGCGTCGCCATCTACGGCGCATCGCCCAATCCGCAATCGATGGGCGCGCGCGCCATGGCCAACATGGCGCGTTATCAAGGCCAGGTGTATCGCGTCAATCCGCGCTACGAGCGCATTGGGGATGCGCCGTGTTATCCCTCCATCGCCGCGCTGCCGGAAAAGCCCGACTGCGTGGTGCTGGTGATGCCGCGCGAGGGCATTGAGGCCGCCCTGCTCGATTGCGCGCATAACGGCGCGGGCGGCGCAGTGGTGTTCGCCTCGGGCTACACCGAGACCGGCATTGCAGAGCGCGTGGCCGAGCAGACGCGCATCAGCGCGATCGCGCGCGACACCGGCATCAAGGTGATCGGCCCCAACTGCCTCGGATTCATCAATTTCACCTCCACCGCGTCGATCTCGTTCGCCTCCGGCGAAATGCGCGTCGATCCGCCGCGCGGCCCCGGCATCGGCATCGCCAGTCAGTCGGGCGCGCTCGGTTTTGCGCTGGGGCAGGCCGAGCGGCGCGGCATGAACGTGAGCCACGTGCTCACCTTCGGCAACGGCGCCGACGTACACATTGCCGATGAAATCGCGTTTCTCGCAGGCGATCCCGGCTGCGCCGTCATCGCCTGTTTGTTTGAGGGCATGGCGCATCCGCTGCAATTGCAGGAAGCCGGTGAAATCGCGTGGCGGGCCGGCAAACCCGTGGTGATTTGCAAGCTCGGCACGGGCGCCGCCGCGGCCGCCGCCGCGCTCTCGCACACTGGATCGCTCGCGGGCTCGGCCGAGGCGTATGTCGCGATGTTCGAGCGCGCGGGATTCATCGTCGTGCCCGCGATTGAAAACCTGCTGGAGACCGCGGCGTTTTTCGCCAAGGCAGGTCGCCCCCGGTCGCGCGGGGTGGCGGCGATGGGCGCTTCCGGCGGCGCGCTGATCGCCGCCACCGACGCGGCCGAGCGGCACGGCGTGCTGATGCCGCAGCCGCCCGCCGAGATGAAAGAGCGGTTGCGCGCGTATGTGCCGGAGTTCGGCGCGCTGCGTAATCCCTGCGATCTCACCGCGATGATGACCCGCGACAATGCCATCGCCGGCAACGCGGTGGAAACCATGCTCACCGGCGACACCTACGGCGCGCTGGTGTTTCCGCACACCAGTCTGAGCCAGGGCAACGTCGAGCGCGCCAAGGGCATGAGCGCGGCGGCGCGGTGCCTGGGCAAGCCGGTGTGCCTGACGTATTCCGGCGGCTGGCTCGGCGGCCCCAGCGTGATGGAGGCGGAGCGCGACCCGCACCTGTCATGCTTTCAGTCCATCGACCGTTGCTTCGCAACGCTCGCGGCGTGGCACCGGCGCGAGGATCGCCTCGTTGCCCTGGCTGCGACTGCGGCCGCACCGCGCACGCGCCTGTCGCCCGCGAGTGCGGCGAGCGCCGCCACGACATTAATTTTGGCTTGCGAACACGCGACGCTCACGGAGCGCGCCGCCAAAGCGGTGCTGTCGGCCTACGGCGTGCCGGTGGTGGCGGAGCGGCTGGTGCAATCCGCCGACGATGCCGCGCGCGCCGCGCGGGAACTGGGATTTCCCGTGGCGCTGAAAGTGGAGTCGCCCGGCATCCCGCACAAAACCGAGGCCGACGTCATTCGTCTGAACCTGAATACCGCCGATGACGTGCGCCACGCCTTCGACGCGGTGATGGCGAGCGCGCGCAGCCTCACGCCCGTGCCACGCATCAACGGCGTGCTGGTGCAGCCGATGGCGCCGGCGGGGCTGGAAATCATGATCGGCGCGCGCATCGACGCACAGTTCGGCCCGTTGATCGTGGTGGGACTCGGCGGCATATTGGTCGAATTGCTCAAAGACACGGTGCTCGAACTCGCGCCCGTGACGCAGCGCGAAGCCCGCGCGATGCTGCACCAGATCAAGGGCCGCGCGCTGCTCGACGGCTATCGCGGCGGCGCGGCGGTCGATGCGGATGCGCTGGCGCAGGTGATCGTGCGCGTGTCGGAACTCGCCGCCGATCAGCAGCAGCACATCACCGAACTGGACGTGAATCCGTTAATCTGCGCGGGCAGCGGTATGATTGCGGTGGACGCGCTGATGGTGCGCGCGGTCACGCCGGGCGCCGTGTCCGTGATGCACGAGGATTGACATAAGTATTTGTTTTTATTGTGTTTTTATTTATACCGGGAGTCCTGTGAAACGCCTTGCCAGTCTGCTGTTGTTTGCCGTGATGCTGCCCGCCGCCGCGCAAAGTTATCCGTCCAAACCGATACGGCTCATCGTGCCCGCCGCGCCCGGAGGCGGGACGGATTTTTCCGCGCGGCTGATCGGCGCGAAATTGACCGAGGCGTGGGGCCAAACGGTGGTCATCGACAACCGCACCGGCGCATCGGGCAACATCGGCGTCGAGCTCGCCGCACGCGCCGTGCCCGACGGCCACACACTGGTGATGCCGATCACTTCGTTTCCGGTCAATCCCGGCCTGCATGCCAAACTGCCGTTCGATACCGAAAAAGATTTCGCGCCGATCGCGCTGGTGGCCTCGGCGCCGCTGCTGCTGGTGGTCAATCCGTCGGTGCCGGCAAAATCCGTCGGCGAACTGATTACGCTCGCCCGGGCGCGCGCGGGGCAGCTCAATTACGCCAACTCCGGCAGCGGCACCACCGCGCATCTCGCCGGTGAGTTGTTCAAGCGCATGGCGGGCGTGGATATCGTCGGCATCGCCTACAAGGGCGGCGGCCCGGCCGTGATCGACTTGATTGGCGGCAGCGTGCAGATTTATTTCTCCACCATTCCCGCCGCGCTGCAACAGGTCAAGGCCGGCAAGTTGCGCGCGCTGGCGGTGACCAGCGCCACGCGCGTGGCCGAGATTTCCGAAATTCCGACGGTCGCCGAATCGGGCCTGCCCGGCTTCCAGGTGATCGGCTGGTTTGGTTTATTCGCGCCGGCAGGAACGCCGCCGGCCGTGATTCAGAAACTCAACGCCGAAATCGTGAAAACTTTGAAAGCGCCGGAAACCCGCGAGCGGCTGTCCGGCCACGGCCTGATACCGGGCGGCGGCACGCCGCAGGATCTGGGAAAATTTCTCTCCGAGGAAATCGCGCGCTGGCGCAAACTGATCCACGAAGCCGGCATCCGCGGCAATTGAAGTGGACGACCGGCAACGCACCTGCCCTGCACGTAGCGTGCGCACGGCGCACGCTACGATTGAAGAAATTCGCGCTACTTGATTATTTGCACTGTGTTACAAAATTACCAAAGAAACCCCTTCCCCTTCAGGGGGAAGGCGGGGATGGGGGTGGGGTAGATTCGGCTGTCCCCCATCCCACCCTAGCCCTCCCCTTGAAGGCTGATCATTACCCACAACTATCGCTA
>JANPOH010000093.1:0-14987 GCA_031427895.1 Betaproteobacteria bacterium | reverse complement strand
CCCTCGATCAACGCAACGAAGTGCGCAACAAAGCGCACGACACCGGCGCCTGGCCGCCCTCGGCACGCGCCAAAACCGACGGCCGCCCGATTGAGAGCCTGGTAGCGCAGGAAAACAAAATCGTCGTGGCGTCGAGCTTTTCGCCGATCAAGTAATTGCACACGTTTTGTTGCACGAAAAAGGGGAGCCGAGGCTCCCCTTTTTTGCGTCCGGATTTTTAGCGGCTTGAATGCTTCAGTGTTTGCGATGGGTTGTCCCCATCCCGCGGAATTTTTGTGCAGGCGTAGAACTCAAACGCTCAACTTCCCCAGCGTTTTTCCCGGCGGCCATAACGTCGGCGAGCTGCGATCGTATTGCGGCGCGTAGGGCGCGGTGGTCGTGTCTGCCGCCCCCAGCGTTACCGCCGCGTGCTGCCCCCAGCGTGGATTGAACAGCAGCGCGCGCGCCAGTGAAATAAAGTCCGCGCGGCCATCCGCGATGATGGCTTCGGCCTGTTGCGGATCGGTAATCAAACCCACGGCCCCCGTGACTATGCCGCTTTCGCGCTTTACGCGCTGCGCGAACGGCACTTGGTAGCCAGGGCCGATGGGCACCTTGGCATCGAGCACCACGCCGCCGCCGGACACGGTGACGTACGCCGCGCCGGCGTTTTTGAGTGCAGCCGCATAGGCCACCGCGTCATCGGGCATCCAGCCGCCTTCGGCGAAATCGGTGCCGGAGATTTTCGCGCCGATGAATTTATCGGCGGGCCACGCTTCTCGCATGGCGCGAAACACGTCCAGCGGCCAGCGCATGCGGTTGGCGAGGCTACCGCCGTATTCGTCCGTGCGCTTGTTCGCCAGCGGCGACAGAAACGCCGAAAACAGATAGCCGTGCGTCGAATGTAATTCAATGAAATCCAGCCCCAGACGCGCGGCACGCTTGACCGCAGCCACCGCCGCCTGTTTGAGGCGCGACATTTCCTCGACACTCAGCGCATGCGGCATCGGCCAATCGCCTGCCAGCGGCACGGCGGACGGCGCTTCGGTGATCCACGCGCCCTCGTTGGGTTTGAGCGCGCCGCGACCGTTCCACGGACGATGTGCGGACGCCTTGCGCCCCGCATGCCCCAGTTGAATGCCCAGCACGATCGGCGAAATACTCCGCACGTACTTCACCACGCGCGTCATCGCCGCCTCGTTGGCGTCGCTGTAAAGCCCCACGCACTGCGGCGTGATGCGGCCTTCTGGAGTGACACCGGTAGCCTCGATCACCAGCATCGACGCGCCCGACAGCGCCATATTGCCCAGATGCATCAGGTGCCAATCAGTCATCGAGCCATCCACCGCGCTGTACTGACACATGGGCGCGACGGTAATGCGATTGGGTAGTGTGACATTGCCGATTTGCAGCGGTGAAAAAAGTTTGCTCATGAATTACCTTGTTGAAGACAAAAAATTAACCGGGCTACACATGATAAACAGAATAAGCAGAATGAAGACCCCTGTTGTTTATCCTGTTTATCCTGCACGTCCCTGTAAAAACCGGTTCGATATTTCCGAAGTTTACCGAAAATACCCCAGCGCCCGCCACCAAACATAATCCAGCGGCATCAGCACGAAGATGCAGATCGCCGCCAGCGGCAAGGTTAGCCGCAGTATCTGCCGCAAGGTGATGCCCGCCACCTGCATGCCCACCATCACCGGCGGCGCTTGATACGGCAGGATCATCAATGAAAAACCCACCACCATGGTCATCAGCGCGGTCTCGATGCGCCAGCCGGTGGCTTCGGCCATTTGGGCCGCGAGCGGCGCGAGCAGTGCGGGCTGCGACGGGTTGGTGGTGAACAGACCCGTCACTGTCGCCAGCGTCGTCAGTTTGACGAAGTTCGTGAAATCGTTGCCGGGTGCGAGGTGCAGCTTGCCGAGCATGGCGTCGCCCACGACCTTGCCCAAGCCGCTGTCCTGCATCACTGCGCCGAAGCCGAGCACCGCGCCGACGTAGA
The DNA here is from genome assembly GCA_031427895.1 of Betaproteobacteria bacterium. Taxonomy (GTDB): domain Bacteria; phylum Pseudomonadota; class Gammaproteobacteria; order Burkholderiales; family SG8-41; genus UBA5216. The sequence goes on along the minus strand of JANPOH010000093.1, from coordinate 13,003 downwards.
AGAACGATCCGAGTTTGATGCGCTCTGGAAACGTCGCGGGCGGCACCGCGCCCACGCGCGGCATCAGGGTGATGATCGCGGCGCCGAGCGCAATCCATCCCGGTCGGATGTGGTGCAGGAAATCCGTCGTCCACAGCAGCAGCGCGCCGGCGAGTATCACCGACAGACGGCGCTCCGCGGGCGACATCGGCGCCGGCGCTTCGTGTGCGTCCGGCGCGCGTGTTTCCGCCGGAAACAACCAGCAGATGAGCGCGACGATGATCGCCGCCTTCACGCAACCCAGAATCGGAAAATGCAGCAGCAGATAATTGCCGTAAATGATGGGTATGTTGTAGAGCGTCTCCGCCGCACCCGCCAGCACCAGGTTCGGTGCATTCGCCGGCAGCACCGTCACGCCGCATTGAAAGCTGACGATAATCGCGACCAGCGCAATGCCGGTCTGTCCCGTTGATCCCGCTGGAAGCCCTGCGCGCCGAGCCATCGCGGCAAAAATCGGCAAGAGCAGCAATACGCGGCTGACCGTGGCCGGCATCAGAAACGCCAGCAGCAGCGAAATGGTCGCCGCCGCTGCGATCAACCCCGCGTACGACAGCGTAAAACGCCCAAACAAAGCACGCGCCATACGCACGCCCAGGCCTGTCGCGCTCACCGCCTCCGCCAGCACCAGCCCGCCGAGCACCAGCCACAAAGTGCCGGATGCAAACCCGGAAAAAACCACCGCGGAAGGCGCAATCGCCAACAACATGCAAAGGCAAAGAAACAACAGCCCGGTCAGATGCTCCGGTATCACCGCCGTCGCCCACAAGCCGATGGTGAGCAGCAACACCGCCGCCGCATGCATCATGTGCGCGGGCGCGCCTGCCGGCGGCGGGATGAAAAAGATTGCCGCTGCGGCTAACGTCAGCGCGGCGGCGATGAGATTTTGTGGTTTCAACCGATTTTGGCGCGTGAGACGTGATGCGTAAGCCCCTGCTGCTCGGCTTTGCGCCTCACGCCTAACGCCCCACGCCTCACGAATCTAATGAATTTCCGGATCCGCCGTCGGCGCCGTCTGATGCAGGAAATCAAAATCGCAGCCCTTGTCGGCTTGCGTGACGTGCTGCGAAAACAACGCGCCGTAACCGCGGCCAAATTTCTTGGGCGCGGGTTTCCACTCGGCGCGGCGGCGCGCGAGTTCGGCGTCACTCACTTTTAACTCCAGTTTGCGCGCCTCGACGTCAAGCTCGATCAGGTCGCCTTCGCGCACCAGCGCCAACGGGCCGCCGACCCACGATTCCGGCGACACGTGCAGCACGCAGGTGCCGTACGAGGTGCCGCTCATGCGCGCATCGGAAATTCGCACCATGTCACGCACGCCTTTTTTCAGCAGCTTCTTCGGAATCGGCAACTGCCCCCACTCCGGCATGCCGGGGCCGCCGAGCGGACCGCCGTTTTGCAGCACCAGCACGGAGTTTTCGTCGACCACCAGATCGTCGCTGTCGATCCTCGCGTTCATCTCGTTGTAATCCTTGAACACCACCGCAGGACCGGTGTGCTTGTGCAGATGCGCTTCGGCCGCCGTGGGTTTAATCACCGCGCCATTGGGCGCGAGGTTGCCGCGCAGCACCGCCAGCCCGCCGGTGGCCGACACCGGGTTTGAGCGTGGGCGGATCACGTCTGTGTTGTAGGTCTTGCAGCCCGCGATGTTTTCACCCAGTGTCTTGCCGTTCACCGTTTGGCAATCGAGATTGAGCAAGTCACCCAGTTCATTCAGCATCGCGCGCAAGCCGCCGGCGTAATAAAAATCTTCCATCAAATACTTGTCGCCCGCCGGACGGATGTTCGCCAGCACCGGCACCTTACGCGCAAGCTCGTCAAACCGTTCCAGTTTGAGATCAACACCCGCACGCCCGGCCATCGCCAGCATATGTATCAGCGCGTTGGTTGACCCGGACAGCGCATGCGTGGCGATGACGGCGTTGTCGAATGATTTCGCGGTGAGAAAATCCGACGGTTTCCAGTCGTCCCACACCATATCCACGATGCGTTTGCCGCAGGCGGTGGCCATGCGCGGGTGGTTCGCATCCGCCGCGGGTATCGATGCCGCGCCGGGCAAGGTCAGCCCCAGCGTTTCGGCAATCGAGGTCATGGTCGATGCCGTGCCCATCACCATGCAGTGCCCGTACGAGCGCGCAATACCTTCTTCGACTTCATCCCACGCTTTTTGGTCGATGTTGCCGGCGCGCAGTTCGGCCCAGTATTTCCACGAGTCGGTGCCCGAACCCAGATGCTCGCCGTGCCAGTTGCCGCGCAGCATCGGCCCCGCCGGCAGATAAATGCTCGGCAGGTTCATCGACAGCGCACCCATGATCAGCGCAGGGGTGGTTTTGTCGCAGCCGCCCATCAGCACGCAGCCGTCTATCGGATAGGAGCGCAACAGTTCCTCGGTTTCCATCGCCAGCATGTTGCGATACATCATCGTCGAGGGTTTCTGAAACGGCTCTGCCAGCGAGATCGCCGGCATCTCCAAGGGGAATCCGCCGGCCTGCCACACGCCGCGTTTGACTTCTTCCGCGCGGGTACGAAAGTGCGCGTGACACGGATTGATATCGCTCCAGGTGTTGATGATGCCGATCACCGGCTTGCCGGCGAAATCCTCGCGCGAATAGCCCATCTGCAGCGTGCGCGAGCGGTGGCCGAACGAACGCAAATCTTTTGCGCCGAACCATTTGTGCGAACGCAATTGTTCCGCGCTTTTTTTACGCTGTGTCATGAAGCTCCCCTTGTTTGGTTACGAATATTACGAATCTTGCGAATCGGACGAATCTTACGAAGGCGCCCACACCAGCACCAGGCGGCCACGAACGCCCTTGGCCTCGATACGGCGATGCGCCTCGGCGGCCTGTTCGGCGGGAAACGTTGCCGCCACGCGCAGCGTAACCCGCCCCGCTTCGACCTGCTGACGCAGCTTGTCGAGCAAATCCGCGCGGTGGTTGTAGTCGCGCACCGAGGTCTTGTGAAAAGCGATGCCGCGCTCGTTGCCGGCCCAGCCGCGCACGGAAGCAAAGCTGCCGCCGTCGCGCACCGCGCCAACAGCCGCCGCGCTTTGAAACGAACCATCGGCCAAACCATCCACGCCACCGGGCGCGACCTTGCGAATTTGCACGGCGATAGCGTCGCCGCGCGGGACAACGATATCGGCGCCGAGCGCGCGCACGAGCGCCGTATCGGCAGGCGATGCATCGGCGATCACGCGCAGCCCGTCCGCCTTGGCAAGCTGCACGACGTAACCGCCATAACAACCAGCCGCACCCGTGACCGCCAGTGTTTGTCCCGGCTTGAGCGCAAGCTGATCCAGCGACTGGCGCGCGGTGAGTCCATTCATCGGCAGCGTCGCGGCTTCGATCAGCGAAACGCTCGCGGGCGCACGCACCACCGCATCCGCCGGCAGTACGATGCTTTCGCGATAACCGCCGTGGCCGCCATGATTCACCACCATCGCCATTACCGCATCGCCGACGGCAAGGTCTGTCGCTGTGCCCGTGCCGATTTCGTCGATGACACCGGCGACATCCATGCCCGGCACGTGAGGCGGCGCAACCGTACGCAGGGCATCGGCTCTGGCGCCCTTACGCAAATAAGTGTCGGTCGGATTCACCGTCGAGGCATGCACACGTATCCGCACCTCGCCGGCGGCGGCGTGCGTCTGCGGCAGGTCAATCAACTGCAACACCTCCGGCCCGCCGAATTCAAAAACGCCGATGCCCCACATGATGACTTGCCTTTCAGTTTTCGATGGCCGATGATCGATTATGGAAAATATTATTTAAAAACAAATACTTATCACGCAGAAGCATCGGCCTTTAAACCAGCCGCCTCGACACCCCTGGCGGCGCACTCTTCATCTTCATCGCCGCTTGCACCGCTGATGCCCGCCGCGCCCAGAATCACGCTGCTCGCATCGCGTATCAACACCGCGCCCTGCTGCGGCAAAAATTTACCCTGTGCGGTTGCCGCCAGCGTGAGGAAAAAATTCTGATTGCCCTTGGCGCGATTCGCCAACGCGCGGCTGGAGCAGCTCATCGCCACCGCGCCCCACGCTTTACCCAGCGCCACGTCGTAACGGAACATGCTCGCGCCGTCTTCGCGCTGTGCGGCTTTGACGTTGCCGGATTCGTCGAGTACCACGACGGTGAGCTTGGCGAAATTTTTCGCGCGCGCATGTTCGAGGGCTTTTTCACAAATGGTATTGGCTTGCTTCAGGGTGAGCGGCATGCGTGTCTCCGAGAGGTGGGGTGTATCGTATAAACCGGCGGGAAATGCTTGAACCGACTATACAAACCCCAACCATGGGCTGTCAATTTATCATCGACTCAATGACGCATTCACTCAGGGCTGCAGCCATGCGCGCGTACTCCCGAAAGGCGCGCGACCGCTTCATCCGCTCAGTGACCCATGGCAAAACGCCATGCCGCCAAGGGCTTACTCCGGCTTGATCCCCGCCGCCGCCGCGATCTTGCGGTACTTTTCGATGTCGCCGCGCTGGCGAATGCTCAATGCTTCGGGCGTCGAACCCACGATATCGGTGGCCGCTTCAAGCTGGCGCTGCCGGTAGTCGGGCGAATGAATAATGCCGACCAAATCGCCGTGCAGCTTATCGAGGATATCTTTCGGCGTTTTCGCCGCCACCCAAATCGCGTACCACTGCACCAGGTCAAAACCCGGCGCGCCGGACTCGGCAACCGTCGGCACATCGGGCATCGCGCCGGAGCGTTGCGCCGAGGTCACCGCCAGCGCGCGCAGCCTGCCGGATTTGACGTGCGGTATCGCGGTGGTCGGCGCGGTCAATGCAATCGGCACATGCCCGCCCATGAGATCGACCAGCGCCGGCGCGCCGCCCTTGTACGGCACATGCACCATGTCGATACCGAAGGTGGTTTTCATCAGCTCGCCGGCGAAATGCTGCGGCGTGCCGTTGCCGATGGTGCCGTAACTCATCGTGCCCGGCTTCGCGCGCGCCAGCGCCACCAGCTCCTTCACCGACTTCGCCGGCAACGATGGATGCGCCAGCAGCAACGGCGGCGTGGTGCCGACCAGCGTGATGGGCAGAAGATCACGCAGCGGGTCGTAGGGCATTTTTTTGAACAGCACCACATTCATCGCCATCTCGCTCGACGCACTCAGCAGCAAGGTGTAACCATCGGGCGGGCTTTTGGCCACGAAGTCGGTGCCGATCATCGCACTGCCGCCCGGCCGGCTATCCACCACCACCGGCTGGCCCCAGCGCTCGGTGAGCTTCGCCGCAATCGGGCGCACGGTGAAATCCGAGCCTCCGCCCGCCGGATAGGTAATCACAAAGCGCACGGTTTTCGACGGGTAGCCTTGCGCGGCGGCGCTCATCGCAATACTTGCCAGCGCACTCGCCATCACGCCCCGCTGCCATCCACCGTGTTGTTTGGTCATTGATTTGTCTTTGCGTAATTACAAAAATAACTGTTTAAAAACAAATACTTATAACACATCACTACAACGCCAGCTTCACCCCGGTTTGGCGTATCACCTTCGCCCACTTCGCGCGCTCGGTCTGAATCAGCGCGGCGTATTCCTCCGGCGTGTTGCCGACGATATAACCCGCGCTGACGCTGGTTAGACGCTCCGTCAGTTCCGCGCCCTTGAGCGCCTCGACGATGGCCCCATGCATGCGCGTGATGATCGGGCGCGGCGTACCGGCGGGCGCGACGGGGCCATACCACGCATACGAGTCAAAGCCCGGCACGCCGGCTTCGATAAACGTCGGCACCACGGGAACTTGCGGGCGGCGCTGCTTGCCGCTGACCGCGAGCGCGCGCAATTTGCCTGCTTTGACGTTAGGCAAAAACGGCGACAGGGTGTCGAACATCAGCGGCAGTTGCCCGCTGACCAGATCCGCGTACGGCCCGCCCGCGCCGTACGGAATATGCCGCATGTCGGTACTGGTCAATGTTTTGAACATTTCCGCCGACAAATGATGAAAGCCGCCATTGCCCGCGCTGCCGAACGTCAACTGACCCGGTTGTGACTTGGCGAGCGCGATCAGTTCCTTGATGGTTTTGGCGGGCAGCGCCGCATTCACCACCAACGCGCACGGAATCAATTCAATCATGCTGATCGGAATAAAATCACGATCAAGATCGAACGGCAGTTTGTCATACAACGTAGGCACCGCGCCGAACGTGCTGGCCGTGCCGAGCAGCAGCGTGTAGCCATCGGGCACCGCCTTCGCCGCCAGTTGCGTGCCGATAATGCCGCTGGCGCCAGGGCGGTTATCGATGACGATCTGCTGACCCAGCGTGCGCGCAAGCCCCGAGATCAGCACGCGCGCGTTGGCATCCGGGCCGCTGCCCGCGGGGAACGGCACAATCAGCCGCACCGCCTTGTTGGGATAATCCACAGGCTCGGCCGCATGTATGGAAAATGACGGCAGCAGGGCGGCGCTGAACACGGCGGCGGTACGCAGGGCGATTGTCATTGACTTCTCCAGTTAGACATTCCGTGCAAGATGCTATTCAATAACGCTTGCCGTGGCAATTTTTATGCGTGTTGCGGGAAATCCCGCCGTGCGCGGCCTTGTCTTGACACTCGCCGGGACTACCCTTTACCGTCCGTGACCCCATTAGACAACTGAACACCTGCACACCTGAACACCTGAACACCTGAAATTTCCGACCATTCGCAACCGGATCATCCGATGACCACAGCCCAATCGCTTTTATTGCCCCTTCTGCTCATCGCGCCCCTCGCGCAAGCGCAAACCACGCAAATCACCCGCCCCATACGCCTGATCGTGCCGTATGTGCCGGGCGGCCTTACCGACACGCTGTCGCGCATGGTAGGGCCGTATATCAGCGAAGAGTTCGGCCAGCAGGTAGTGATCGATAATCGCGGCGGCGGCAACAGCACCATCGGCACGCAACTCATGGCGCGCGCCGCGCCCGACGGCCACACCATCGGCATGATCGACGCGGCGTTTCTCATCAACCCCAGCCTGTTAGGCAACGTGCCCTATGACACGCCGAAAGATTTCACGCCCATCGGGCTGATCGCGATTGCGCCGCTGGTATTGGTGGTGCATCCCGCCGTGCAGGCGAAAACCGTCAAGGAGCTGGTCGCGCTGGCGAAAGCGCAGCCGGGCAAACTGGTGTTCGGCTCGGCGGGCAACGGCTCTGCCGTCCATCTGGCGGGCGAACAACTTCGTAGCGCCGCCGCCGTGAACATTCTGCATGTGCCCTACAAGGGCACCGGGCAGGCGTTAAGCGATATCATCGGCGGTCAATTGACCATGATTTTCATGGTGCAGGGCACCGCCAAGCCGCACGTCGCGGGCGGGCGCCTGCGCGCGCTGGCGCACACCGCCGCCAAACGCTCGCGCGCCATGCCGGAGGTGATGACCTTTACCGAAGCGGGCTTTCCCGCGGTGGAAGCCGCCACCATCAACGGCCTGATCGGCCCGGCGGGCCTGCCGAAAGATTTTGTGCAGCGGCTTAACAGCCGCGTGACGCGCGCCATGAACACCCGCGAGCAGCAGGACAAGCTGCTCGACTTCGGCGCGGATGTCGCCACCAACACGCCGGAACAATTCGCCGCGTGGATACGCGCCGAGATGGTGAAGTGGGCCAAGGCGGTGAAAGATTCCGGCGCGCGAGTGGATAACAATTAGACCCTGAAAAACTTCACCGCAAAGGCGCGAAAACGCAAAGAACAGCAGCAAAGAAGTTCTTGTCTTTCTTTGCGTTTCCTTTGCGCCTTTGCGCCTTTGCGGTGAATTTCTGTTTTTGAACTTAAAACCCCACCATGACCATCCACTCCATCACCCCCATCGCGCTTGACCTGCCGTTTGAAGTCGGCGGCCCGAAGTCACAATTTGCCGGCCGGCCGCGCCAGATGGCGATGCTGCTGGTTCGTGTTGAAACCAGCGACGGCATTGTCGGCTGGGGCGAGGCCTTTGGTTACGCCGTGTGGCCGGTAACGCGCACCGCCATTGAGACGCTGATCGCGCCGATGGCCGTCGGCAGGAACGAAGACGACATCGACGGCCTGATGAATGACTTGCAGCGCAAGCTGCATATCGTCGGACGCACCGGCCCGGTGGTGTATGCCCTGTCGGGGCTGGACATCGCGCTTTGGGATATCGCCGGCAAAAAAGCCGGCAAGCCGCTGTCCAAACTGCTGGGCGGCTCCAGCCGCACCGATGTACCCGCCTACGCCAGCCTGGTGCGATACGACGACACCGCGCTGGTCGCGCGCCACGCAAAGGCCGCGGTCGCGCGCGGCTTCAAGGCGATCAAGCTGCATGAAACCTCGGTGGCGCACGTCAAAACCGCGCGCGATGCGATTGATGCAATTGACCCGAACATCAAACTGATGATGGACACCAACTGCCCGTGGACCGTGGACGAAGCCTTGTCCATCGCGGCGCAAGTGCGCGAATACGATCTGCTGTGGCTCGAAGAGCCGGTGTTCCCGCCGGAAGATTTCACCGCCCTCGCGCGCGTGCGCCGCGGCGGCGGCGTAGCCATCGCCGCCGGTGAAAACGCCATGAGCTACACCGATTTTCGCGCGATGTTCGACGCGCGCGCCGTCGATTTCGCGCAACCGAGCGTAACCAAGATCGGCGGCGTCAGCGAATTGATGCGTATCGCGCGGCTGGCGCAGCAGCGCGGCGTGACGCTGGCGCCGCACTCGCCGTACTTCGGCCCCGGCCTGCTCGCCACCCTGCACATGGCCATCGCGTTCGAGCACGAAACACTGGTCGAATACTCCTTCGTCGAACTCGGCGCAAGCCCGCTCGGCGACGCGATAGATGTGGTCGACGGACGGCTCAAAGTGCCGACCGGGCCGGGACTGGGGCGCGATCCTGATGCGGAAATTATTGCGCGTTACAAAGTGGCTTGATTTAGCGTGCGGCCACGCGCCGCCGCACGCCGCATCCGAGTCCATTGCTACATTGACTTATTACGCGCCATCCATCCCAGCAGCCAATCCGCGATTTTGTGGCTGTGCAAATCCTGCATCGGCATGTGCGATGCGCCGGGCAATCCCACCTCATTCAGCATCACGTTTTGCACGTTGCCGCCGGCCTTGGTGGCGGCTGCCACGAATTCACGGCACATTTTCAGCCGTGGCGACCAGCGTGATGACTGATCGATCACACGAAACAAGGGGGTCAGTTCTTGACCTTGCATGTCCTGGGTGCAAGGTCAAGAACTGACCCCTTGATCCTAAATCAATGACGCGAAAGCGCGCCAGCGGGCCACGGCGCTGAGTGGGGGTATTCATGGCGTCAGTTCTTGAAATAAAAAGCGTAGCGGCCAAGTTCCGCACAAAACACCGATGCCCCCTATAATGGCACAGACCGCATACCCTTGAGCAAAGGACTGTCACCATGCAAATCGTGCCATCGTCGGATGTGATCGGCGCCGAGATACGGGATATTGAACTTGCGCAGCCGCTGTCGGATGCCGACTTCGCGCGCGTCGAGGCGGCGTTCAACCAACACGCAGTGATCTGCTTCCCCGCGCAACAGTTGAACGAACCGCAGATGATCGCGTTCGCTCGGCGCTTTGGCGAAGTGGAAAAGATTTTTCTCACGCACTACGCGCATCCCAAGTATCCGGAAATCATGTTCGTGTCGAACATCAAGGAAAACGGTCGCGACATCGGGCACGCCGACGCGGGCCGCGTGTGGCACACCGACATGTCGTACACCGCGCGCCCGCCGCGCGCCACCATGCTGTATGCGCTGGAGATTCCCATCGAAAACGGAGTCGTTCTCGGTGACACCCTGTTCTCCAGCGCCGCCGACGCGCAAGACGCGCTGCCGATGGAAACGCAGAAGCGCATCGCGAATCTGCGCGCCATCCATCAGGTCGCGGGCCGCCGCGAGCGTACCGGCACCGGGCAGCAGGATCAGGCCTTGCGAAAGGAGCAGCCCGCGGTCATTCATCCGGTGGTGCGCACACACCCGCACACCGGGCGCAAGTGCCTGTACGTGAGCAAGGGCGAATGCGAAGGCATCGAAGGCATGCCGACCGACGAAGCGCTGGCGCTGATTGAGCAACTGGCCGAACACACCGTCGACGCGCGGTTTCATCACACGCATCGCTGGCGCGTGCATGACTTATTGATGTGGGACAACTGCACCGTGCAGCATCTGGCGTCGCTGGACTACCAGTGGCCGAAGCATCGCCGGCTGATGCACCGGATTACCGTGGATGGCGCCGTGCCGGTATGACGGCGATTTGATGGCTACGCCTATTCGGCGGTGGCGCCCGCCGCGCGTATCACCCGCGCGAGGTTTTCCACTTCGGCGCGAAAGTATTTGTCGAACTCCGCGGGTGTGTTGCCCGCCGCGTCCAGCCCCAGTCCCGCGAGTTGCTGTTTTACTTCCGGCGTCGTGAGCAACGTTTTGATCGTGGTATTGAGGCGGGCAATAATCTCGTTGGGCGTCCCCGCCGGCGCGAAAAAACCGTACCAGGTATCAAACTCCGCGCCCTTGATGCCGGCTTCGGCCAGCGTCGGAATGTCGGGAACGGTGGGTGCGCGCCGCGCACTGGTCAGGCCCAGCGCGCGCAGGCGCCGCTCCTTCACAAAGGCAATCGCGCCGGGCAGCGCCGCCACCATCGCCTGCGTTTCGCCCGCAATCAGCGCGGTCAACGCGGGCGCCGTGCCCTTGTACGGCACATGAATCATCTGTGTGCCGGTGGCGAGCTTGAAAACTTCCGCTGCCAGATACGCCGCCGATCCTGACCCGGATGAAGCATAGGCCACCTGATTCGGGCGCGCTCTGGCCAGCGCGACAAACTCTCGCGCGTTGACGGCGGGCAGCGACGGATGCACCACCAGTATGTTGGGCGTTATAGCCGCCAGAATGATCGGCGAGAAATCACGCAGCGTGTTGTAAGGCAGTTTTTTATACAGCGTGTGATTGGCCGCCAGTGCATTGATTGCCAGCAGCAGCGTGTGGCCGTCCGGCGCGGATTTTGCGACGGCTTCCGCACCGATCACTGTGCCTGCGCCGGGCCGATTCTCCACCACAAACTGCTGGCCGAATGCATCGGTGAGCCTGCGCGCCAGCGCGCGGCCCAGAATATCCGTGCCGCCGCCCGGCGGAACGCCGACGATGATGCGTACCGGTTTGACGGGATAGCCTTGTGCATGTGCCGCGTGCCAGGCAGGCAACAAGGCGCACCAGACGCACAAGACGCCTGAGGCACATGGAATAGAGAACGCCCTCGGGGACATCGGAATCACCTCACGAAAGCAGCCGGCCACGGTCGTGCGCGTTGCTACTCCACTTTGATATTCGCCGCCTTGATTAACGGCCACCATTTATCAATCTCGGCTTTTTGGGGTATAGGAATTTCAAGTGCCCTTTTTGCATAAACCCCAATGTATCCCGGCCCCGCCAAGGGGTCAATTGAGCCGCTTTCGCAAAAGCCGCGACCTGCCCACAACCCCACTCACCGCAAAACCTCCCAATCCATTGATTTAACTGCACATTTTTGACCTTGAAAATGCACAGACCAAGCCGCCCCCTCGGCCCGGTAAAAACCGTCCGATTCAGCCCCCATCCCCCTCAAACATATCCAACCGCCGCGCCGCCGCCCGTGCAACGCTCGATGTCAATATCGAACACGCGCTTGAGTATGACGCGCCCAACTCATGCGCAGCGGTGCGCTGTGTTCATGGTGGCAATCGCCATCACCTGTCGTTGTCTTCTACGCCGGCGCCGGCCGCTGCATGAATTCCATCGGTGTGAGCACGATGTGCGTGGTGCCGTTGCGCCATGGGGTCTTGAGCTTGAGCACGACATTGCCTTCGCGGTTGACGCTCAAGCGTTCGTTGGCTATCGCCGGGCGCGTGATGTAGCGGCACAGTTGTTCGATGCCCTTGCGGTCGTCCGCCTCGCAGCGCACGCCCGCGTGCAGGTTGAAGCCCTGGTTGTCAGCGCACAACTTTGTGGGCCGGGTTAGATGGGTTGTGATGGGTTGCACCCATCCTACGGACTGCGCGTTCCCGCCTATGATACTCAGCACTTTGCGCCCTGCCCTTGGCCCCATGGCAATGCGCCAGGTGCTGGCGGCAGCTTGCAGCAGCGCCAGTGTGTTGTCCGGGTCGATGCTCTCAGTGCGCGCCAGGTAGGTGATGCCTTCCTCCTCGATCAGATGATCCAGGCGCGTCAGTAACTTCATGATGCGCTTGATGATTTTGTGGAGCAGCGTCTGCAGTTGCTCGTTGCTGGGGGCCGCTGTTGGGTGGAATAGCGGTGCGCCCTCTGCCGTGATTTGGTAAACACCGTCGAGCACCAGCGCGTGCAGATGGATGTTCAAGTTGGCCGCCGAGCCAAAGCGCTGGATGAGGGTGATGGCGCCGCTGGCGGCTTCGGTGCGTTTGATGTCTGTTTGCTGGATGAGCAACGTATTGATGGCGCGGTGGATGATCTTCAGCACCGGCGTCAGCAGTTCGGGATGTACAGCGAATAGACTACGCAGCGGGCATGCGCGTCTGGACAAGGCGGCTAAATGATTGCCGTTGCGAAAAAGCGCGGTAACCTCATACTGGCGCCGAAGCATGTGGCGCTAGTACGTGCCGTGTTGCGAACACATGCTCCGCATCATCGCGCGTATGTGTTTGGCTCACGCGTGGTATTGACCGCAGCGGATCGCGCCCGTTTGAAGCCGCACTCCGATCTTGATCTGGCATTGGAAGGCCCGCCGCTGAAACCCCATCAGGCCTACGCGCTCAAGGAGGCGTTTAGCGAAAGTGATTTGCCGATGCGGGTGGATGCTGTAGCGATGGATGATTTGCCGCGCGAGTGGGATATTCGAGTCTGGCCCCTTTAGTGCAGTATCTTCTCGAAGAAGTCTACGTTACCGCACGACGCATCCATCTGGTCGTGGACAATCTTAATACCCATTTCCGCAAGTGCTTCGAAGATGTGCTGGGCGTCAAGCCGGCAACAGCGCTTTTGCGCCGCGTCGTCTTT
>JANPOH010000092.1:0-18950 GCA_031427895.1 Betaproteobacteria bacterium | reverse complement strand
AGTCGAACGGTTCAGACACGATCTCGGCGAGCACGCGGCGCGGGCCGGCTGTGGGGTGCAGGGCGCGCGCGGCAAGGATGAACTCGATCCGCTGGAGTTCGACGACTACGTGCGTGAAAAAATGAAATTGCTGGAAATGAGCCCGGAGTTTCTCGACCGCAGCGTGAATGATGGTTTTTCCGGCGGCGAAAAAAAGCGCAACGAAATTTTGCAAATGGCGATTTTGGAGCCGCGCGTTTCCATCCTCGATGAAACCGATTCGGGTCTGGATATCGACGCGCTGCGCATCGTCGCCGGCGGCGTGAACAAATTGCTCACCGCCCACAACGCTTGCGTGCTGGTCACGCACTATCAACGTTTGCTCAATTACATCACGCCGGACTATGTGCATGTGATGGAAAGCGGACGCGTGATCAAAACCGGCGATAAAGCGCTGGCACTGGAACTGGAAGAACGCGGTTACGACTGGCTGCTCGATGGTAGCGCCAAGGCTACGGCATGAGCACGGCAGTGACACATCCCTTTGTGGAGGCGCTGGTCGCGGGCGGGCGCGCCTTGCCCGCGAGCGCGGCCTCGTGGCTGAACACGCGCCGCGCCGCCGCGCTGGAGCGCGCCAACGCGTTGAGCGTGCCGACCACGCGCGACGAAGATTGGCGCTTTACCGACTTGGCACCCTTGAATCGTTTGCGGGTTGCGCCGGCGGCTGCCGGTGCGCCCGTGGATGTCGCGCCAGATGTTTCGCCCGATGTTTCGTCCTATGTCGTGCCCGAAGCGGCGACGCGCCTCACGTTTGTCGATGGTGTTTATTCGCAGGCGCTATCCAGCAAGGGCGCGTTGGTGGCGGGCATCACCGTCAGCACGCTGGCCGAGGCGTTAAAGACCAACCCCGCGTTGATCGAACCGCATCTGGCATGTCACGCGGGTTTCGACCGGCAGGTATTCACCGCCCTCAACACTGCCTGGTTGCGCGATGGTGCGGTGGTGCATCTGGCGAAAAATGCGCTGTTGAACGCGCCGCTGCATCTGCTGTTTATCGCCACGCAAAAAGACGCTGCCAGTTGCCCGCGTTGCCTGATCGTGGCGGAATCCGGCGCGCAATGCACGGTGATTGAAGATTACGTGGCTGCGACCGGTGATGCGTATTTTACCAACGCGGTGACCGAAATCGCCATCGCGCCCAATGCGCGTGTGCATCATGTGCGCCTGCAACGCGAAAGCGCCGCCGCGGTGCATATCGCCAGTTGCGCGGTGTCGCTGGCGAAAGATGCATCGTATGTGTCGCAATCGGTAGCCTTCGGCGCGCGGCTGTCGCGCTACAACCTCGATGTGCTGCATCAGGGCGAAGGCGCGGAGGCGGTGATCGACGGGCTGGCGCTGATCGGCGGCCAGCAATGCGCCGACACGCACACCACCATGGATCACGTGCAGCCGAACGGCCGCTGCACGCAGTTGCACAAAACCATCGTCGGCGGCGCGGCGCATGCGGTGTTTAACGGCAAGGTGCTGGTGCGTAAAGGTGCGCAACTGACCAACTCCGCGCAGCAAAGCCGCAATCTTCTGTTGTCGGCCGCCGCGCGGGTCGATACCAAACCGCAATTGGAGATTTTCGCCGACGACGTGAAATGCGCGCACGGCGCGACGGTCGGGCAGCTCGATGCCGAGCAATTGTTTTATTTGAAAAGCCGTGGTTTGCCGGATGTGGCAGCACGCAATCTGCTGACGTATGCCTTCGGTGCGGAGATTGTCGATCGCATCCCGGTGAAATCACTGGTGGCGCGGTTGGAGCGCATCGTTATGGCGCAGACACAGGCGGGTGCTTGAGATGAACGCGCCCTTAAAAATGGCGGCGTTTGACGTTGCGCGCATTCGCAAGGATTTCCCTATCCTTGACCTCAAGATAAACGATAAGCCTTTGATTTTTTTGGATAATGCGGCGTCGAGCCAAATGCCAAAACAAGTCATGGAGCGCTGGGTGCATTATCAGTCTGCTCAACACGCGAACATCCATCGCGCGGTGCATTACCTGTCTGAAACCGCTACCGCCGAGTACGAAGCGGCGCGCCGCCGGTTGCAAGCATTCATCAACGCGCGCGAAGAGCGCGAGGTGATTCTCACCAGTGGTACCACCGAGAGCATCAACCTGGTGGCGCACGGCTGGGGCCGCAAGTTTTTGAACGCGGGCGATGAAATCATACTTACCACGCTCGAACACCACTCGAACATCGTGCCGTGGCAGATGGTCGCTAATGAAAAAGGCGCGACGATTCGCGTCGTGCCGATTTTCGACAATGGCGAGCTTGATCTGGCGGCCTACGAAAAGCTGTTCAATAGCCGCACCAAAATTGCTTGCTTTACCCACGTGTCGAACGCGCTGGGCACCATCAACCCGGTGAAGGACATGATCAGTATCGCCCGCCGCCACGGCGTGGTGACGCTGGTGGATGGTGCACAGGCCGCGCCGCACTTGAAAGTGGACGTGCAGGCGCTGGACTGCGATTTTTATGCGTTCTCTGGTCACAAGTTGTGCGGGCCGACCGGCATCGGCGTGTTGTATGGCAAGGCCGCGTTGCTCGAAGCGATGCAGCCGTTCAAGGGCGGCGGCGACATGATCCTGTCGGTGACGTTCGAGAAAACCACTTACGCGCCGATACCCGCCAAGTTCGAGGCCGGCACGCCGCCCATTGCCGCCGCGATCACGCTGGGCGCGGCGGTGGATTACCTGAGCGACATAGGTATGAATCGTATCGCGGCGCATGAAACCGATTTGCTCGATTACGCCACGGCGGAAGTCACCCGGTTACCCGGCGTGCGCATCATCGGCACGGCGGAAAAAAAAGCGGCGGTGCTGTCGTTCGCGATTCAAGGCGTGCATCCGCACGACGTGGGCACGTTGCTCAACGAAGACGGCGTGGCGATCCGCACCGGGCATCACTGCGCGCAGCCGGTGATGCAGCGCTTCAAAGTGCCGGCGACCTGCCGTGCCTCGTTCGCGTTTTACAACACCATGGCCGAAGTCGATGCGCTGGTGGCGTCGATACTGCGAGTACAGAAAGTATTTACATGAACGCAAAAAAAGTCAAAACCTTAGACACAGATTTACGCAGATTTACGCAGGTAAAACCCGGTCGGTTCCCAGGTCGTAATCCGCGTCAATCTGCGTTCATCTGCGTCAAACGGGTTTTTTAGAGAGAAGTGCAGCATGGCCGACAGCAGAAATCTCTATCAGGAAGTGATCCTCGATCACAACAAGAAGCCGCGCAACTGGGGCGCGCTGGCGGATGCCACGCACCGGTCCGAAGGGCTGAACCCCTTGTGCGGCGATCATATTTTTTTGTCGCTGAAACTCGCCGGTGCGAGCATCGAAGCGGTGCAGTTCGAGGGCGAATCGTGCGCGATCTGCAAGGCGTCGGCATCGATGATGACGACCATCGTTAAAGGCAAATCGCAGCAGGACGCCGAGCAGATGGTGAATGAGTTTCGCGACATGGCGACCGGCAAACTGGATACCGCCGCGCAGCCGCATCACCTGGGTCGCCTCACCGTGTTTGCCGGTGTGCGCGATCTGCCGACGCGGGTGAAGTGCGCGATTCTGCCGTGGCATACGCTGCATGCGGCGTTGCATTCGCAGACCGTGACGTCAACCGAAGCGGATGCCGATCCGGTGCGTGCGCCAGTCATCGGCACGTAATGGCCGAACCTGAAAAATACAATAAAATCATATACTTATATTATGCCAAAGATAGCCGAAATAGAACCCACGCCCAATCCGAACGCGATGAAGTTTATCTTGAAGGAGCCGCTGACCTGGGGCATCACGCGCTCGTACGACAGCGCGGAGAAAGCGCGGGACGACAAACTGGCGGCAGCGCTGTTCGCTATCGAGCACGTGACCAATGTGTTTTATGTCGATCATTGGATTACCGTGACGCAGAACGGTCGGGCGGACTGGAACGAACTCAAACGCACGCTGGCGGTGCCGATACGTGAAACGGCGGCGGCCGATGAGCAGTCCTCGCAATTAAAGCAGGACGCCGAAGCGAGTTTCGATCCGTCGAAAATGAGCGCGGAGGATCTCGCGCGCCTCGACAAAATCAACGACATTCTCGACGAGCAGATCCGCCCGTATTTGCAGAACGACGGCGGCGATCTCTACGTGGTCGGCCTTGAAGGTAATAAACTCAGCGTGCATTACCAAGGCGCGTGCGGCAGTTGTCCGAGTTCACTTTCCGGCACGTTGACCGGCATCGAAAATCTGGTGCGCCAGATCGAGCCGGACATGGAAGTGGTCGCGGTTTAGCCTGCGTGAGGCGTTAGGCGTGAGGGGTAAGGCGTAACAACCGTCGTGAAGCGTCGATGTTTTGCGCGGGCCCGATTTGAATGGAGTCGTTCTATCGTGATAACCGTGACCAGAGTCTGATGTTCGCGCGCACCCCTCGCCTCACGGTTCGTCGATGGACTCGCTAACCCACGCCCTCTCCGGGGCGCTACTCGCAAGAGCCACGGCGCCGGCGCCTTCGCCGGATGCATTGCCGCTGCGTCGCCGCATCGCCATCGGCGCGCTGGCCGCCGCGTTCCCGGATGTCGATGTCGTGGCGTCGTGGCTGTCGCCGCTGTCGTATCTTTATCATCATCGCGGCGTGACGCATTCGCTGGTGATGCTGGCGGTGTGGGCGCTGCTACTGGCGTGGTTGTGTACCAAAGTATGGCGCACGGGGCCGGGATGGCGCGCCTACGCGGGCGTGATCGCGTGGGGCATCGGCGTGCATATCGCGGGCGACTGGATTACCTCCTTCGGCACCATGCTGTTCGCCCCCTTGTCGGATTGGCGCGCGGCGCTGTCCACCACCTTCATCATCGATTTGTGGTTCAGCGGGATCATCATGGCCGGGCTGCTGGCGAGCTGGGTGTGGCGCAACTCACGCCATGCCCGCTGGCCCGCGGTGGCGGGCATGGGCGTGCTGTGCGCGTATGTGGGGTTACAGTTTGCGATGCAGCAGCGCGCGATTGAATTCGGCGAGCAATATGCCGCCGCGGCGGGCCTGCGTCAGGTGCGGGTCAGCGCGCTGCCGCGACCGGTGTCGCCGTTTAACTGGATGGTAATGGTTGCGGCGGATGACGGCAGCGGCGAGCGCTATCACTACAGTCTGGTGAGTCTGTCGCGGCGCGAGCCGCCGCCACCGCTCGCACCCGACGCCGGATTTTTCACGCGCCTGGGCGCGCCCTATCTGCCGCGGGATCGCGCGGCGTGGGTGCAGGCGGCGCGTCACGGTTCGCCGGCGCATGCCGCCATGGCCAAGGAAGTCATGGCGCATCCGAAGTTTGCGTTTTTCAACTGGTTTGCGGCGTATCCCGCGCTGTATCGCGTCGATAGCGGCAACCCGCACACCTGCGTATGGTTTCACGATCTGCGTTTTTTCACGCCGGGCCGCGCGACGTGGCCGTTTCGCTACGGCATGTGCCGCGATAGTGATACGGTGGGCGGGGAGTGGCGCGCGTATGAACTCTTGGGTGACAATACGTCATCGCTGGTTTACTGATCCACTCGCACTCTCAATCGCAATCGCAGTCATTCAAGGAGAAATTTGATGAATCATCGAATAGTGGCGGCTGGGCTAATGACGTTGCTGACATTATTAACGCTGGCCGGTTGCCAGACCGTGCAGACTACCGGCGGCGGCGCGGTCGGCGTGGAGCGCCAGCAACGCATGATGATCTCGTCCGCGCAGATCAACGCCGCCGCCGAGCAATCGTACGCGCAGACCATGCAGGCGGCGCAGGGTAAAGGCGTGTTGAATCGCGATGCGAACCAGGTCAACCGGGTGCGCGCGATCACCAGCCGCCTGATTCCAGTGACCTCGGCGTTCCGGCAGGATGCGCCCGGCTGGCGTTGGGAAGTGAACGTCATCACGTCGCAGGAGGTTAATGCGTGGTGCATGCCTGGCGGCAAGATCGCCGTGTATACCGGCCTCATGGACAACCTGCGGCTTACCGACGACGAACTCGCGGCGGTGATCGGCCACGAAATCGCCCACGCGCTGCGTGAACATGGTCGCGAGAAAGCCTCGCAGCAGGCAGCGCAAAATGCAGTCATCGGCGTCGGCGCTGCGGTGCTGGGCGTGGGCGAGGGCATGGCCGGGCTCGCGAATATCGCCGCGCAAGTGACCTACGGCCTGCCCAATTCGCGCGAATTCGAGCGCGAAGCGGATCGCATCGGCGTCGAACTCGCGGCGCGCGCGGGTTACGATCCGCGCGCGGCCATCACGCTGTGGCAAAAAATGGCGCAGGCGAGTGACGGTCGGTCGCCGCCGGGATTTTTAAATACGCATCCGACGGCCTCCGACCGCATCAGCGATTTGCAGAAATACGCCGCACAGGTGATGCCGATCTACCAATCGACGCAGCGCCGATAGTTTAAGTATTTGTTTTTAAAGGAGTTTTATGCGGGGAATTCTAACGTTCCGTGTGTTGATGTTGATGTTGATTCTTGTCGCTTCCAGTCTGGACGCCGTCCATGCGACCGGCCAGGCCTATCCTTCCAAACCCATCCGCATGATCGTTCCGTTTCCGCCGGGCGGCGGCAACGACATCCTTGCGCGCACGGTGGGCCAGCGGCTTACGGATGTGGTGCGTCATCAGATCATCATCGACAACCGCGGTGGTGCAGGCGGCGCGCTCGGTGCACAGATCGCGGTGAACGCCGCGCCCGATGGCTACACGCTGTTTCTCGGCAGCGTCGGCAACCTCGCGCAGAATCCGGTGTTGCAGGAGAAACCTGCTTACGATCCGCTACGTGATTTCGCGCCGGTGACGTTGCTGGCGACCTCCGTGTTCGCGCTGGCGGTGAACAATGCAGTGCCCGCGAAATCCGTGCAGGAGTTGATCGCGCTGGCGAAAGCCAAACCCGGCGCGCTCAATTACGCCTCGGCGGGCAACGGTTCGTCGTTGCATCTGGCGGCGGAGATTTTCAAACACGCCACGGCAACGAATATCGTTCACGTGCCGTACAAGGGCGCGACACCCGCTTTCACCGACCTGATCGCGGGCCAGGTGCAGATGATTCTCACCACCATGCCGGCGGCGCTGCCGCATGTGCGGGCGGGCAAAGTGCGCGCCCTGGGCACCTCGGGCCGCAAACGCGCGCCCGTGCTGCCCGATGTGCCCACGATCGCAGAAACCGTACCCGGGTTTGAAGTGCTGAACTGGCAGGGCATTGCCGCGCCCGCCAAAACGCCTGCCGCCATCGTGCAGGCGCTGCACGCGCATCTCACCGCCGCGCTCCAGCGGCCCGGCATGACCGAAGCGCTGTTCGCGCAGGGGCTGGACGCCGCAGGCGCGGGGCCGGATGAATTCGGCGCGCTGATTAAATCCGAGATTGCCAAGTATGGGCGGGTGGTGAAGGCGGCCGGCATACGCGGGGAATAGTCATGACCGAAGTAAGCGCCGAGGCCTTAATCGTAGTGCCCGACGATTTTCCGTCGGTGTTTGAAGGCGCGCACGCCCATGCGCGCGCAAGCAAACTCGGCCTGGTGCGCGTGTGCGGCGAGCGCGGCGCGGACGATGCCGCCGAACTCGCGCGGCGCATCGGCGGCGCCCGCGTGGCGGTTAACATCCGCGCTTACGCGCCGTTTACCGATGCGGTGTTTGCCGCCTGCCCCAATCTGCGCCTGGTGTCGATCTGGGGCGTGGGCACCGATCACATTGATCTGGAAGCGGCGGCGCGGCGCGGCATCACCGTGTGCAACACGCCGGGCGCGAATGCCATCGCCGTGGCGGAACACGCCATTGCACTGATGCTGTCAGTGGCGCGAAAAATTCCGCGGATCGACCGCGCCATGCGGGTAGGGGAATGGCCGCGCGAAATGCTTGGCCAGTTGCATGGCAAAACACTGGCGGTATTGGGCGCCGGCGCCATCGGCACGCATGTGGTGAAACTGGCGCAGGCGTTCGGCATGACTGTGCAGGCGTGGAGCGCGCGGCGGGGTGACCTGGCCGAGCGCGATGCAATGTTGCGGCAAGCCGATTTTGTGTCGCTGCATGTGCGACTGACGCCGCGGACGCGCGGCTTTATCGGCGCACGAGAATTTGCGCTGATGAAGCCCGGCGCAATTCTGGTTAATACCGGGCGCGGGGCGCTGGTGGATCGCGATGCGCTGCATGATGCGCTGGCGCGGCAGCGTATCGCCGGCGCGGGATTGGACGTGTTTCACGACGAGCCATTGAAGGCGGGTGATCCGATACTGGGCTTTGCCAACACCGTGTTGTCGCCGCACAACGCGGGACAAACGCCGGAAGTGCGGCGCGATGGCTTGCTGCTGACGATAGAGAACGTGGCGCGGTTTCTGGCGGGCGCGCCGCGAAATGTAGTGACGGGTTAGTCCCCGTAGGATGGGTACTGGCCAATGGCCGTAACCCATCACAAACACGGCGAATTTCGCACGTGCATCCTTGGACTGTGATGGGTTTTACCCATCCTACGGGGATTGCCGTGGGGATCCATTAAAAAAATTCACCGCCGCATCCAGCCCGCCGAAGTTGATGGCATGCGTGGTCTGCCCGCGCACAATCGGCTTGGCGTGATAGGCGATACTCACGCCGCATTCGGCCATGAATTTCAGATCATTGGCGCCATCGCCCATGCCGATGATCTGTTCCTTGGTGATGCCCAGCAACGCACTCACGCGCAGCAGCTCATCACGCTTGGCGTCTGCGTTGACGATGCGTCCGATGACTTCGCCGGTGAGTTTGCCGTTCGCCACGCCCAGCGTGTTTGCGTAGGTGTAATCGAGGCCGAGACGGGGCTTCAATAATTCCGTTACGTGAGTGAAGCTGCCCGAAACCAGCAGTGTCTTGAGGTTGTGTTTTTTTGCCGCTGCCAGCAGTATTTCCGCGCCCGGCGAGAGTTTCAGCCGCTCGTCGTAAACCTGCTTTAACGCCCCTTCGTCGAGACCTTTCAGCAGCGCCACGCGGCGTTGCAGGCTTTCGTTGTATTCAATCTCGCCGCGCATCGCCTGCCCGGTGATCTTTGCCACTTGCGGTTTCAAATTTACCAGGTCGGCCAGCTCGTCGATGGTTTCGATGGTGATGAGCGTGGAATCCATGTCCATCACCAGCAGCCTGAAATCCGCGAGGCGGCGGTCTTCGGGAATCAATGCGACATCCAGTCGGGCGCGTTCGCAAATCGACGCGATTTCAGGGGTGACCCCCGAGCTGAGTACGTCACGCAAGCGAAACGCCACCGAGGAAATTTGCTCAATACCCGATGCGCCGGCAACTTTTGCCAGCGTCTTGAGATCGCCGGTTTGAATATCAGCGCCCTGAATAATCAGCTGCATGGGGGTATCTTCAGTCTCTTGGTTGTTAATTTCTGGCGAGAGGGAGCATCGTGGGATCAAGGCCCATCTTCGATTTCAGCCATGCCGTCCAGAAACTCAAATCGGCAGAATGCCGGGTCATGAATCGTCGCCGCCAGATTGACTATGCCATGAAATCCAAAAGTGGGCTGCCCCGACATAGCATGTTCAAAAGCGAATAGATCGGCGACATCGCCGCTTGCAAAGCGGACACCAAATTCGGTCTCGAGCCGGCGGCGCATCAGCCGGCAGAGCACGCCGTCTTCCGGATGCAGACTGTCGGCATCGCAATTTTCAGCCAACTGCGCCGCGGCTGTCAAAAAACGCCGGGATCGCAGTGAAAATCCGCCGTTGCCGACATCGTGTCCGTCAGCCAGTGACTGCGGTTCCAGGAATTCCGCGGTCCACCGCGCGCCAATATAATCACAGTTCAGGAAGGCGGGATCCCACGCCTGCGGATTGAGCACGTAGCCATCCCACTGTGTCACGAGTACAAATTCCGTGGACACGTGGCGATGAAGTTCGCGGGCGACAAATTCCGAATACGCGACGGCTGATCCCAGGTGACGAATGCGTATCGTTTCTACACCGTCGGCGATTAATGGTTCTGAAGTCAGCAGTTTGACGGCGCCAAATTTACAGCTTTGCATCGAGAGTTGCAACGCGCGCGCGGCCAGCGCGGGGCTGACACAGTCAATGGCGCAAAGGGTGACATTGGACAGGTTGACCGGGTTTGTAGCGGCGGCTGAAGCGGACGCCGACAGCGGCGCGGCGTGATGTTTCTCCAGATAGGCTTGCGCACGGCTTTGCGATGGCGCGAACAATCCAAGGTGGATCAGCGCCGTCCACGCCAGCCGATGCGCCTGATGGTTTTGCCAATCGAGATCGAGCGCGCGCTGCAACGCACGGAACGCTTCGCGTGCCTTGCCCAACTTCAGGTTCGCCACGCCAATGAGCGTCTGCGCACCGGAATGCACGTTTAACTCATGCGCTCGTTGAGCCGCGCATATCACATCGGCAAAGCGCGATTGCTGAAAATATACCGCCGCCAGCAGGAATGCCGATCCCGGCAGCGCTTTTGCGGCCTGCGCAGTCAGTTCATCAATGGCGGCATTGATGTTCCCACCACTCAGCAACTGTAAAGCATCCGATAGCCTTGGATTGCGGGCCAGATCCGATGGCGAGTAAGGAGCTAACTGGAGGCTCATGAAAATATTTTTGCGCTCGTGAGTTCGCCGGCAATGCGAGTGGCTGGTGAGATCGTTGCGATCTGCGCGCCCGCGATCATCCGCCGCATGAAAAAACTACGGCCTGTCGTCAACCTTCAATTCGCGCCGGTAGTGTTTTGCGCGCTCGGCGTAGTTGACTGCCACGCTGTTGAAAAACAGGATTTCTTCGGGGCGCAAGTCGCGCACCACTTTACCCGGCGAGCCCATCACCATCACGCCGTCGGGGATGACCTTTTTCTCGGTGATGAGTGAATTGGCACCGATCACGCAGTTTTTGCCGATCACCGCGCCGTTGAGGATCACACTGTTGATGCCGATCAGCGTGCCCTCGCCGATGGTGCAGCCGTGGATCATGCATTTGTGGCCGATGCTCACGCCTTTGCCGAGCGTAATCGGAAAGCCGGGGTCGGCGTGCAGCACACAGCCGTCCTGCACCTGCGAGCCATCGCCGAGGGTGATGACGTCATTGTCGCCGCGCACCACGCTGTTAAACCAGATGCTCACATCGCGACCGAGAATAACGCTGCCGATGACCTGCGCGCCGGGGGCGATCCAATACTCGCCGTGGGTGACGACGCGGCGTTCGCCTAATGAATATTTCATAATAAAATCATGTAGTTATATTGGTTTTGTGAATTAAGCGAAGTGCGGATTATAGCCGAGTGCGTGCGCGCAACCAATCAACCGCGCCCGCGCCCGCCGCGCGTCCGCTGGCAAAACACGCGGTGAGCAAATAGCCGCCGGTGGGCGCTTCCCAATCCAGCATTTCACCGGCGCAGAACACGCCGGGCATGGCGCGCAGCATCAGGTGTTCATCGAGGGCGTCGAAGGCTATGCCGCCTGCGCTGCTGATCGCTTCATCCAGCGGACGGGGTGCGGTGAGTTTGAGCGGCAGGGCTTTGATGAGCGTTGCCAGCCGCGCGCCATCCGCAAGATCGGCAGCGGTTGCAACTTCGCGCAACAATCCCGCTTTGATGCCGGCAATATTCGCCTGATGTTGCAGGTGATTCGACAAGGATCGTTTACCGCGCGAGGCGGACAGATCGCGCGTCAGGCGCGGCAGATCGCGCAGCGGGGCGAGATCCAGATGCAGCGTGGCATGACCCCGTGCGGCAATCGCATCGCGCAGCGGCGCGGACAACGCATAAATCAAGCCGCCTTCGACGCCCGAGTCGGTCACCATGAACTCGCTTTGCTGTCGATGGATTTCACCTTGATCGTCGCTGAACGACGCTACCACCGACTTCACCGGTTGCCCGGCGAAGCGCGTGCGAAAGTGTTCGCTCCACGCGCAATCAAAGCCGCAGTTGGCGGGCCGCAGGGGTGAAATGGTCACGCCGCGGTCGCCAAGCAACGCCGTCCACGCGCCGTCCGACCCCAGCCGCGCCCAACTGCCGCCGCCCAGCGCCAACACCGCGGCATCCGCGTTTATTTGGGCCATGCCTTGCGGCGTATCGAATTGCAGCGCGCCGTCCGCATGCCACCCGACCCAGCGATGGCGCATATGAAACACCACGCCCGCAGCGCGCAACCGCCGCAGCCATGCGCGCAGTAATGGCGCGGCTTTCATTTCCTTGGGGAACACGCGGCCCGATGAGCCGACAAAGGTTTCGACGCCCAGTGCATGCGCCCACACGCGCAGCGCCTCCGGCCCCATCGCGGACAGCCATGGCTCGACCTGCGTGCGCCGCATGCCATAACGCGCAAGAAACGGCTCCAGCGGCTCCGAATGCGTGAGATTCAAACCGCCCTTGCCCGCCATCAGAAACTTGCGGCCCACCGACGGCATGGCGTCGTAAACATCGACGCGAGCCGCGCCCGAAGCGGCGATCACTTCCGCCGCCATCAGGCCCGCCGGGCCGCCGCCGATGATGGTTACTGTGTGCATAGGGTCATTCGGGGCATTCGGTTAATCCGTCAAAACAAAACGGGGACGCGATTGCGTCCCCGTTAAAAAAGCGCGTGATGGCTCGATTACAACAACGGCACAATCAACAGCGCCACAATATTGATAATCTTGATCAGCGGATTCACCGCCGGTCCCGCCGTGTCTTTATATGGATCGCCCACGGTGTCGCCGGTCACCGCCGCCTTGTGGGCTTCGGAACCTTTGCCGCCGTGGTTGCCGTCTTCGATGTATTTCTTGGCGTTGTCCCATGCACCGCCGCCGGTGGTCATGGAGATGGCGACGAACAGGCCGGTGACGATGGAACCCATCAGCACGCCGCCCAATGCTACCGGGCCGTTCACTACGCCGACGACCACCGGTATCTGCACCGGCAGCAGCGACGGCACGATCATTTCCTTGATCGCTGCCAAGGTCAGCATGTCAACGGCCTTGGAGTAATCGGGCTTGGCGGTGCCTTCCATGATGCCGGGGATTTCCTTGAACTGGCGGCGCACTTCGATCACCACCGAGCCTGCGGCTCGGCCCACGGCTTCCATGGCCATGGCGGCGAACAGGTACGGAATCATGCCGCCGATGAAGAGGCCGATGATGACCATGTGATCGGACAGGTCGAACTTGACGATCTTGCCCGCCGCTTCGAGCGCATGGGTGTAGTCGGCGAACAGTACCAGCGCGGCCAGGCCGGCCGAGCCGATGGCGTAGCCCTTGGTGACGGCCTTGGTGGTGTTGCCCACGGCGTCGAGCGGATCGGTAATCGCGCGCACTTCCTTCGGCAGGCCCGACATTTCCGCGATGCCGCCGGCGTTGTCGGTAATCGGGCCGTAGGCGTCGAGCGCGACGATAATGCCGGTCATCGACAGCATGGAGGTGGCGGCGATGGCGATGCCGTAAAGGCCCGCCAGCGCGTAGGCGAAGTAAATTGCCGCGCACACCGAGAGCACCGGCCACATGGTCGAGCGCATCGATACGCCCAGGCCCGCGATGATGTTGGTGCCGTGGCCGGTGGTGGAGGCGGCGGCGACGTGGCGCACCGGCGCGTATTCGGTCGCGGTGTAGTACTCGGTGATGACGACCATCAGCGCGGTCAGCACCAGGCCGATCACGGCGCAACCGAAGAGTTTGGTGGTTGCGAATTGCGGATACGCCGCGGCGACGCTGCCCATGAGGGCGTCGGTGACAAACCAGAACGCAATCAACGCCAGCACGCCGGAAACCGCCAGCCCGCGATACAGCGCGTTCATGATCTTGCCGCCTTCGCGCGCCTTGACGAAATAGCAGCCGACGATGGAAGCGATGATCGATACGCCGCCCAGCGCCAGCGGATACACCACCGCAATAAAATCCACGTCGGACTGGGTAATCAGCAGCGAGCCGAGAATAATGGTGGCGACGATGGTCACCGCGTAGGTCTCGAACAAGTCAGCAGCCATGCCGGCGCAGTCGCCGACGTTGTCGCCCACGTTATCGGCGATCACCGCGGGGTTGCGCGGATCGTCTTCGGTGATGCCGACTTCGACTTTGCCCTCGAGGTCGGCGCCGACGTCAGCACCCTTGGTGAAAATGCCGCCGCCCAGCCGCGCGAAGATCGAGATTAGCGAACCGCCGAATGCCAGGCCCACCAGCGGATGCACCGCATCCTTGATCGACATGCCCATGCCCAGATACAGCACCGCGAAGAATCCCGCGACACCGAGCAGGCCCAACCCGACCACCAGCAAGCCGGTGATGGCGCCGCCGCGAAACGCGATATGCAGCGCTTCATTCAAGCCCTTGCGCGCGGCTTCGGCGGTACGCACGTTGGCGCGCACCGAGACGTTCATGCCGATCACGCCCGCGAGACTGGACAATATTGCGCCGATCGCAAAGCCGATGGCGGTTGCCGTGCTCAAAAAGATCATCATGATGACAAACAACACCACGCCGACGACGGCGATGGTTTTGTATTGCCGCCACAGGTAAGCCACCGCGCCGGTGTGGATGGCCGCCGCGATTTCACGCATGCGGTCATTGCCATCCGGCTGGCTGATCACCTGCTTTGCCCACAGGCCGCCGAAAACAATGCCGATCACCGCGCAGGCAATGGCGAGGGTTAGTCCTTGATACGCACTCATTTTTACTGCCTCCCTTTACTGGACACTCGTTTGAAGCACTACAATTTAACTATTTGATTTTAAACAGTATTTATATTTATTTTCTATTTATTCAGTGCGGAAAAAATCTGCTCGCGGATGATTTCGACATCGCCCTTGCCTTGAATTTGCACGTAGCGCGGCGCGCGCGCGTCAGCGCGTTTGCCCCACTCGATGTAGTACTGCACCAGCGGCTTGGTCTGCGCGTGATAGACATCCAGGCGCGCTTTCACGGTGGCTTCGTTGTCGTCCGCGCGCTGCACCAGCGGCTCGCCGGTGAGATCGTCTTTGCCCGCGACCTTGGGCGGATTGAATTCAATGTGATAGCTGCGCCCCGAGGCCAGATGCACGCGGCGACCGCTCATGCGGCGCAAAATCTCGGCGTCGGCGACATCAATATCAACCACGAAGTCGATATCAACGCCCGCGTTACGCAGCGCATCGGCTTGCGGCAGCGTGCGCGGAAACCCATCCATGATGAAGCCGTTGGCGCAGTCGGCGAGTTTGATGCGCTCTTTCACCAGCTCGGTCACCAGTTGATCGGGCACCAGCGCGCCCTTGTCCATATAGGATTTCGCATCCATGCCCAGCGGCGAATCGGCGCGAATGGCGCTACGCAGCATATCCCCGGTGGAAATCTGGGGTATGCCGTACTTTGCCATCAGGAACTGGGCTTGCGTGCCCTTTCCGGCGCCGGGCAGGCCGAGCAATAAAATACGCATGGTGAATAGAGAAAACAGAACAACGAGTTAGCCAAAGGGCTGGTACTTCGCCCTGCGCTCAGGCAATAACGCTCAGGCAATGACTGAGGCGGCACGACAGGCGGAGGAGGCGGAACAGGTGGAACGGGCGGAAGAACCAGCGATATTTATTGTAATAATGAGGCGATTATACCGTAGGCGCCCCTCTCAAGTCACTTCGGGCGGCGGTAGTGGGCGCGGATGCGTTTGAGGTCATCCGGCGTGTCCACGCCGGGGTGCGGCGCCGTGCGGGTCACCGCGACGCAGATGCGGTGGCCATGGGCGAGGGCGCGCAGTTGCTCCAGCGCCTCGAATTGCTCCAGCGGCGCCGGACGCATCTTTTTGAACGCACCGAGAAACCCGCAACGATAAGCATAGATGCCCAGATGCCGATAGGCGGGCAGCCCCGGCGGCAGGCGGCGTATGCCCTTGGTGATAGTCGCGAAGGCGTCGCGCGAACCCGCCACGCGCGCGAAGTAATCTCGCGCGTAGGGAATCGGCGCGCGGCTGAAATACAGTGCGTAGCCCGCGTTATCCATCACCACCTTGACCACATTGGGGTTGGCGAACTCAGCGGCGCTGGCAATGCGATGGCAAGCGGTGGCGATGGCAGCCTCGCGGTGCGCGGCAAGGCTGGCGGCGACAGCGCGGATCAGCGCGGGCGGAATCAACGGCTCATCGCCCTGCACATTGACCACGATATGGCGGGCGCCAAAACCCCGTTTTGCGGCGACTTCGGCCAGCCGGTCAGTGCCGGTGGCGTGATCCTTGCGGGTCATCATTGCCTCGAAGCCGTGCGCTTTGACTACGCGCTCGATGTCACGGGAATCCGTGGCGACAATCACCTCGCGCGCGCCGCTTTTCGCGGCTTGTTCCGCCACTCGGACGACCATGGGCTTGCCCGCGATATCGGCCAGCGGTTTACCGGGCAGGCGCGAGGAAGCGTAACGGGCGGGGATGATGACGGAGAAGGTCATTCTAAGGCGTTAGGGGTGAGGCGTTAGGGGTGAGGGGTGAGGGGTGCGGAGGGATGGTGTTTCGCCTCACCCCTCACGCTTCACGCCTCACAGATCTTCTTCCGGCGGCAGTTTGCGCGCTTCATCCTCCAGCATCACCGGGATATCATCTTTGATGGGGAAGCCCAGGCGGCAGGGTTTGCAGATGAGTTCCGCGTCGGCTTTTTTGTACACCAGCGGGCCTTTGCACAGTGGGCAGGCGAGGATGTCGAGCAGTTTTCCGTCCATTCAGGGTTTCCTCCGCGTCGTTTGCAGGCGCTCAATCAACAGGGTTGCGAGACGGGTATCGACTTGGGCGGTTACGCCCAATGCCCACATGTTTTCCGTGGCGAACCGGGCGCATTTTACCGCATCCTTTTCCGTCATCACGATCACGGCGCGGGCCTCCAAGGCGTCCAAGGCGTCCAAGGTGTCAAAGTCCTCGAAGGCCAGATCGTCCGGCGTGTAACGGTGATGGTCGGGAAACGGATGCGCGGTGAAGTCAATACCGAGGCCTTTTAACGTGGTGAAAAAATGCTCCGGGTTGCCGATGCCGGCGGCGGCATGTACGCGCAGTCCGCGGAAGTGGCCCGCCGCCGCCGTGATTCGCGGATGCAGCAATTGGTAAAACGCGCCGGGCGCCAGCGCCAGCGTGAATCGCGGCACCGCTATTGAATCGACCGGCGGCGCCCCGTTACCGCGTATGACCACCGCATCCACGCTGTTTAGTCGCGAGGGCGGCTCGCGCAACGGGCCGACCGGCAGCATCCAGCCGTTGCCGTGTCCGCGCGTGCCGTCGATCACCGCGACCTCGGCGTCGCGCGCGAGACGGTAGTGCTGCAAACCGTCGTCACTGAGAATGACATTGCACGCTGGGTTCGCGGCGAGCAGGGCGCGGGCGGCGGCCACGCGATCGGCGCTGATCCACACCGGGCAGCCGCTGCGCCTGGCGAGCAGCACCGGCTCATCGCCGCACAGGGCGGGATCATCCTGGGCGTCCACCGCGCGCGGTTGATTTATTTTGGCGCCGGCGCCGTAGCCGCGGCTCACGATGCCGGGCACGTAGCCCGCCTCGCGCAGGCGTTCCGCCAGCCACAGCACCAGCGGCGTCTTGCCGGTGCCGCCGGCGCTGATATTGCCGACGACAATCACGGGAACCGGCAGGCGTTCGACGCGCAGTACGCCGGCCGCATACAGCGCGCGGCGCAGCGCCACCACCATGCGATAGAGCCACGAGACGGGCGCCAGCAGCAGGGTGAGCGGGGTGACCTGCGTCCACCAGCGCGGGTAGCCGGACATCAGGGCCGCTTCCAGCGTGATGGAAACGGCCGAAATGGCAGCAGCGGCGGCAGCGGCGCTATTTTTTGCCCGTCTGGATGGTGAAGGTGATTTTGCCGTAGCCCGCGAACTGCGCGGCTTCCATCACGCGAACCACCGATTGGTGCGAGGCCTGCGCGTCGGCGCTGATGACGATCACCGGGTCTTTCATGTCGCCCGCCGCGCGTTTGAGTTCGGTGGCCAGCGCATCGCGCGTGCTGTAGGTGACGCCGGTTTTGTTCACCACGTATTTGCCGCCGGCGTCGATGGCGATGTCGATCTGATCGACGCGCTCGGGCGCTCTGGCCGCATCCGCCGTGGGCAGGTTGATTTGCAATTCGGCCTGCTTGGTATAGGTGGTGGTGATGATGAGGAATATCAAAATCACCAGCAGCACGTCGATCAACGGAATAAAGTTGATCTCCGGCTCTTCCCGGAAGGCGCGGGTGCGGAATTTCATGCCTGGCGTTCACCGTGAAGGATTTCGACCAGCTTGACGCCCTGCATTTCCATCTCCACCAGCAGCGTATCGACCTTGCCGCGGAAATGGCGGTAGAAAATCATGCTCGGCACCGCCACCACCAGGCCGAACGCGGTGTTGTAGAGGGCGATGGAAATGCCGTGCGCCAGTTGCACCGGATTGCTGTTGCCGCTGGGCGAGGTGGAACCGAAAATTTCAATCATGCCGATGACCGTGCCGAACAAACCCATCAGCGGCGAAATGGCGGCAATGGTGCCCAGCGTCGTCAAAAACCGCTCCAGGTTGATGGCGGACAGATGGGCGGCCTCTTCAATGGATTCCTTGAGCACCTCGCGCGACGTTTTGATGTTTTTAAGCCCCGCCGCGAGGATTTGCCCCAACGGCGAGCCGGTGGCAAGCCGCTCCAGCGCCTGCGGGGTGGCGCCGTTCTGGCGGTATTCCTGGACGGTTTGGGAAAGCAGGCCGCGCGGCATCACCAGGCTGTCGCGCAGCGTCCAGAAGCGGTCGCCGATAATAGCCACCGCAATAATAGAGGCGATGATTAACGGCCAGATCGGCCAGCCCGCCGCTTCGATGATCGAGAACACTATAGAAACCCCCTGAGATTATTTGGTTAACTATATATTGCGATAGGCTTTTCAGCAAGTTAACGGGATCGTGCGGGTGCGATTCAAACTGATGTCTGAAGTTGCTCAAGCGGCCTGCTTCAAATCGTCGGCCCAATACGCATACCACTGCCGGTTTGCTCGATTCAGTCGTAAGGCAAGCATGTGTTCGGCGTTGGTCGCACACCACCAGGC
>JANPOH010000091.1:0-1954 GCA_031427895.1 Betaproteobacteria bacterium | reverse complement strand
AAAAAAACAAACAGCCCAACAACTGATATAAATGAATTTGTTAAGTACTCGTCAATAATTAATGATTCAATTTATCGACAATTTCAAATTAGCTCTGTTAAATTAAGGGATGATAATCAATACAATAATTTGGGTAGTAATCTTGAGGAGGACATTTTTAAAGGTAATTTAAAAATTACCCTTTGGTTTGATTTGCATCAATCCCGGCGCTGGCAGATCGCGCAAGACTATGGCGCGGTCCCCACGTTCGGAGTGAATTCATGAGTGCAAGCGACATCGCCATTGCCACGATCAAGCAGGAGCACCGTTCCCTCGGCACGGTGCTGCACACGTTGCGGGAATTAGTGAGAAAAATCGAGGCGGGTCACGCCACGGCGGATTTCGGCATGCTGGCGGTGGCGCTCTACTACATCCATGAATTTCCGGAGCGCTGCCACCATCCCAAAGAGGATGAATATCTGTTCAAGCAGTTGCGCCTGCGAACCTCGGAACTCGACGCAGTGCTGGACCGATTGCAAAGCGGGCATGCGCGCAGCACGCACGTGGTGGCGGATTTGCATTGCAAGCTGGTGCATTACCAGGCCGGCGCGTCCGGCGGCCTGCGGCAATTTCATGAGGCCGTGGATAACTACGCCGCCGATATGCTCGCGCATTTTCTGCAGGAGGATGATGTGCTGGCGCAAGCGCGGCACGTGCTGACCGAGGATGACTGGGAGCGCATCGCCTGGGCGTTTACCGCCAACGACGATCCGCTGTTCGGCGGCAACCAGCGCCAGGAGTTTACACGGCTCTACCAGCGCATCACGCGGCTCGCGCCGAGAAAACTCAAGCCCGGATTGCGCGCTGGCAGTACGTCGCCGCCGCTTTGATATCACTTTTGCGGTGCGACATGCCATCGTTTGAACCTATGAAGCCGCTGCCGCTGGAAAGCCTGCGGCGGCGCTGCCTGCCCTCGGTGTTTGCGTTCGCGACCACGGCGGAACTCGACGATCAGGCCGGATTTGTCGGCCAGCATCGGGCGCAAACATCGCTGGCGTTCGGCGCCGGCATACGCCGTGATGGCGATAACCGGTTCGTGATGGGGCCGACCGGCAATGCCTTGGTTGTGCAAGGAGGGTATTCCGATGCTGAAAAAGATCTTGCTGTTGCTATGCGCGATGGCGGCGCTGCATTCCGCGGCGGTCGCCAACAGCGAGGCGGAGCCGCGCTCGGGAACGGGGTTTTTTATTACCGCCGACGGTTACTTCATTACCAGCCTCCACGTTGTCGGCCTGGCCCCCCGCGTCAGCCTGACTTTGTTTAACCGCGGCGTGGTGCGCGCCGCGGTGGTGGCGACGGATGTTGTCCATGACCTTGCGTTGCTCAAGGCGGAGGGGAGTTTTCATGCACTGCCGGTGACGGAATCCGACACCGCGCGGCGCGGCTGGCCGGTAATGACCGTGGGCTATCCGCTGGTCAACATTCAGGGCACCGAGCCGAAGGTGACCCGCGGCATCATCAACAGTCTGACGGGCATCCGTAACAATCCCGCCATGTTCCAGATCGATGTTCCGATTCAATTGGGGAACTCAGGCGGCCCGCTGGTGACGGAGCAGGGTCTGGTGATAGGCGTCATTGCCCACCGGCTGAACGCCGCAGTGATCCTGAATGCGACAGGTTCGATCCCGCAGAACGTGAATTACGCGGTGAAGTCGAGCAAGCTGATGGAGTTCCTCCGCGGATTTCCCCACGTCAAAGCAGGGATCGCGCTCAAGCCGAGGCGGGGGCTGCCGCATTTCCCGGCGCTGACGGAATACGTGGAAGAAGCGACCGCGATCGTATGGGCGAGTTCGCCGGCCGCCGGCGTCAGTGCCGCACCATACGATTTCGACCTGTTGCCGGTGGCTGACGACGGAGAAGGCGTTGTCCATCCGGCCCCCGGGATGCTCGGCGGAAACCATGACCTGCATTAGCC
>JANPOH010000090.1:0-2264 GCA_031427895.1 Betaproteobacteria bacterium | reverse complement strand
GCCTGGTGGTGTGCGACCAACGCCGAACACATGCTTGCCTTACGACTGAATCGAGCAAACCGGCAGTGGTATGCGTATTGGGCCGACGATTTGAAGCAGGCCGCTTGAGCAACTTCAGACATCAGTTTGAATCGCACCCGCGGTGTAGCGGCGAAAGTTTTTTTGCCGGCGATAGCCATCAAACGGCGTGCCGCAGGCTTGGAAATACCCGGCGCCGAGCATCCGTGCGGCGTGTGAACCCGCGCCCGCTGTCCGGTATAATGGGTCAGGGTGTATTGATATAAGTATTTGTTTTTAAAGGATATTTTATGGACAGCGTAGATCTGCAAGTGCTCAAATCCGCAGCCGCATGGGTGAAAGAAGGCCGCCGCGTGGTGTTGGCTACCGTGGTGAAAACCTGGGGTTCCGCGCCGCGGCCGATCGGTGCGCTGACCGCGATCCGCGACGACGGCATGGTGGTCGGCTCGGTGTCGGGCGGTTGTGTCGAAGACGACATGATTCTGCGCGTGCGTAATCGCGAGCTGGTGCAGGACAAGCCCGCGACCACGCAGTACGGCGTGTCGGCCGAGGAAGCCACGCGCTTTGGTTTACCGTGCGGCGGCACGCTGGAGCTGGTGCTGGAGCCGCTCACCGCCGCGAGCGGTATCGACAAACTGCTCGCGCATGTCGAGCGTCACGAGCTGGTGAAGCGCACGCTGGATATGAAAACCGGCAATGCCGCGATTGAACCGGCGGTCAATTCCGATCAGCTTGAGTTTGACGGCGCCCATTTCGTGACGGTGCATGGCCCGCGCTGGCGTATTCTTATTATCGGCGGCGGACAGTTGTCGAAGTATCTGGCGCAGATGGGGCAGGCGCTCGATTACAACATCATCGTGTGCGATCCGCGCGAGGAATATGCCGAAACCTGGGACGTGCCGGGCGTGGATTTCCGGCGCGGCATGCCCGACGACGTGGCGAACGAGTTGAATCTGGATAGTCATTCGGCGGTGGTAACCCTGACGCACGACCCCAAGCTCGACGATCTGGCCTTGATGGAGGCGCTGAAATCGCCGGCGTTTTACGTCGGCGCCATCGGCTCGAAGCAGAACAACGACGGGCGCCGCAAGCGGCTGGAGGAATTTGATCTGTCCAAGGGCGAAATCGCCAGGCTGCGCGGCCCGGTGGGGTTGAAAATCGGCAGCAAGACGCCGCCGGAAATCGCCATTGCCATCCTCGCGGAAATGACTGCCGTGAAAAACGGCGTGACGTTGCCGGAGACCATCGAAAAGCCCAAGGCGACGGTGGCGGGATGCACGGTCGGCCAATTGTAAGTGACGCCGCACCTGCGATCCTGCGATATCGCGGCAAAAAAATCCCGGCGCTGGTTGCCGGGATTTTGTTTTGCGCGCCGCTTTTGCAGCCTGCCGTTCACGCCGCGGATGTGATGGTGCGCGCGAAAAGCGTCATCAGCGTGGTGACGGCGGACTGGAACAAGGACGGCTCGTTTGATCGCGCGATCCTTCTGACGTCAGCCATTCCACCTGAATGCCGCTGATGCCGCGATATTCGTGGGGTAAACCGTCAACACGCATTTTCGTTATAGGTGTTTCACCTTTACCTTTGAGGCTACGCGGATGAGATTTCCTAACTACCTGTTTATATTGAGTGTTTTGGTTTCGCTTCCTGCGTTTGCACAGAGCACGAAAAAAGAAACACAAGACGGTGTCGATGTCGGCAAATCATCGGCGCTGCGTAATCTGGTGCCCGCCGAAGGGATGGAGCGTCAGGCAAACCAGCAGTACGCGCAACTCAAGCAGGAGATGGCCGCGAAAAAGGCGTTGGCGCCGGATAATTATCCCGAGCTTATTCGCTTGCGCGCCATTGCCAAACGCATTATTCCGTTTGCGACGCGATTTAATCCGCGCGCCGCGCAATGGCAATGGGAGGTCAACCTTATCGGCTCGAACCAGATCAACGCCTTTTGCATGCCCGGCGGCAAAATCGCGTTCTACACCGGCATCCTGAGCCAGTTGAAGCTGACCGACGACGAGGTGGCAATGGTGATGGGCCACGAAATCGCGCACGCGCTGCGCGAGCACGCGCGCGAGCAGGCGGGCAAGAACACGCTGACCAAAATCGGCGCGGTCGGCGTATCGATTGCCACCGGCGGCAAATACGACGGCTTGCTTCAGGGCGGCGCGAACCTGCTGTCGCTCACGTTTTCACGCAGCGACGAAACCGACGCCGATCTGGTGGGCCTCGATATTGCCGCGCGCGCCGGC
>JANPOH010000089.1:0-4609 GCA_031427895.1 Betaproteobacteria bacterium | reverse complement strand
CAGCGCTTTGAAGCGCTGGTAGTAGAATTTTAACGCGTCGTTCGGCTCCACACACGCAGCCGGTGGAGTTGAAAACTACCGCGTGTTTTGGGCCGCATCGACAACATCAGAAATATTCTAATTAAAACAAAGACATAACTTATTGATGTGAATGTCACTCTCACATTCAAATGGCTCCGCTGGAGCCCTTTTTCTTTATTTGTCGCTTTGTCGCGTCGTCGCGGTTGGCGAAAGTCGAGCGCCGGTTCTACCATCCGGCAATTCCCAATGTGCCGGTTTCGCCGTAACATGTCGCGTCCTTCAATCGTCTTCATTGGCGGCTTGTCAACCATGCAACGTTTCCTCACGATCATCGGCCCACTCCCGTTCATGGCGTTGGCCATATTCGCGGCGGGTAGCGCGCTGGGCGTCGCGATTTTCGTATTTCAGTTGCTCGCCCCGCATATCGACGGCGTGAGCTCCTGGCTGCGTTATCCGCTGCTTGGCATCGTGGCGGCGGCGAGTTATTTTTCCTATGGCCTGTCGCTGCTGCTGATCGCGCCGGCGATTAATTTTGTGTTGGGCGGGCGTCTGCAACCCTATCGCGGCTCGGCGGTTTCGCTGTCGGCCATGCGCTGGTATGTGCATTGCACGATGACGCTGGTGGTACGCTACTCGTTTCTGGAATTCGTTACGCCGTCCGCGTTTGCCACGCTGTATTACCGGCTGATGGGCATGAAAATCGGCAACAATGTGGCGATCAATTCCACCGCAATTGCGGACCCTTCATTGATTACGATGGAAGATAACGTCACCATCGGCGGATCGGCCAGTGTGCTGGCGCATTACGCCCAGGGCGGCTACCTGGTGATCGCGCCGGTGACGATTCGTCGCGGCGCGACCATCGGCCTGCGCGCCGTGGTGATGGGCGGTGTCGAGGTGGGCGAAAAAGCCAAGGTGCTGGCGAGTTCGTTTGTGCTGCCCAATACCAGGATACCCGCCGGCGAAACCTGGGCAGGCATCCCCGCGCAGCGTATAGAACTGGATCGCTCAAAATTCGCGCGCGCCGACGCGGATGTAACCTGAAGGGCGCCGCGACGTGTTTGATCTGCCGGATTTTCAGACCATCGTGGTGCGCGTGCTGCTGATCGGCGGCAGTCTGTTTTTGTGGTTTCTTACGCAAAAAATGATTGGTGCGCGCAGTATCGCGGACGGTGCGATTTACGATCATCTGCACGTGTTGACCGCGCGCTGGAATGCGTGGCTGAATCAGCATCCCAAACCTGCCAACGCGATTTTGATCGCCAGCTCTTTTTGCGTCGATGCGGTGACGTTATTCGTGCTTTTTTACGCGGTGCTGGGGCCTTCGTTCATGCCGTTCTGGGGTTTGTTCGGGTTGTTTGCACTACGCCAAATGAGCCAGGCGTCCGTGGCCTTGCCGGTGCCGCAAGGCATCATCTGGCGTGATCCCGGCGTGCCTTCGCTGTTCGTGACTTATGGAGTGGGCACGGATTTCTTTTTCTCCGGCCATACCGCGTTGGCGGTTTATGGCGCGATGCAGCTTTCCGCGCTGCACATTCCTGCGCTGACTATCCTTGGCGCGATCGTTGCCGTGCTGCAAGTGATCGCGGTAATAGCGCTGCGCGCGCACTGGACGATGGATGTGCTCGCAGGGTTATTCGCGGCGCTTACCGTCGGCTTGCTGGTGCTGTAACTACTGGCGATAGGACGGATCGATCTGGTACAGCTTGTGCAGCAGCGCAGGCCATTCCAGCAGACCGTGGTTGCGAAGAATCATCACATTATTCCGGCCCAGATCGCGCACCATGCGTTCGCGCTCGTCCATGGCTACGATACTTTCGTAATCGTGATACGACACGCCTTTCACCCAGCGCATCGACATTTGCGCGATCGGCAGCAGACCGCATTGCATCGAGGCCACCGTCATGCCGGTCAATGTGTGGGTGTGGATGATGCAATCGACGTCATGCCGCGCTTTGTGAATGGCGCCGTGAATGATGTAGCCCGAACGATTGACCTCATAGTCTTCCGAAGGGTTAAACAGGATATTGCCGTCGATATCAATGCGGATCATGCACGAGGCGGTCATCTGATTGTAGAGGACGCCATAAGGGTTAAGCAGAAACTCATTCTGCGTGCCGGGCGCGTCACTTGCAATGATCGTTGATAATGTAGCTGATTTCACGCAAAGGAGATTCATCAATGGATTTGCAGTTAAAGGGGCGGCGCGCGCTGGTAACCGGCGCGAGCCAGGGCATTGGGCGCGCGATTGCACTGGGTCTGGCGCGCGAAGGCGTCACGGTCGTGGCGGTTGCGCGGCGCAAAAATTTACTGGAGGCGCTGGCGGCGGAGATAGCCGATGCGGGCGGCGTGGCGCCGGTGCTGATCGAAGCGGATTTTTATCCTGAAAATGCGTCCGAGGCCGTCGCCGCGCGGGCGATGGAGGCGCTCGGGCGCGTGGATATCCTTATCAATGCCGCGGGCGGCAGCCGGCCCATTACGTTCGAGGCCACCAAGGCGCAGTGGAACGAAGGCATGACGCTGAATTTCTGGCGTATTCGTGAGCTCACGCATGCGATCGTGCCGTCGATGAAAGCCAATCAATTTGGCCGCATTGTTAACCTGACCGGCACGTCGGAGCCGAAAATACTCAATGCGGCATTCAGCGCCAAGGCCGCGCTGCATGTGTGGGCCAAGGGGCTGTCGCGCGAAGTCGCGCCGCACGGCATTACCATCAACTCGTTGCAGCCGGGGCGCATTCGCAGCGAGCAAATCGACAAACGTTATCCCACGGATGAAGCGCGGCGCGAATTCTCGCAGGCGGAAATTCCCGCCGGCCGTTTCGGCAATGCGGATGAAATCGCGAATCTTGCGATCTTCCTGGCCTCGCCGCTGGCGGGATACGTTACCGGCACGGTGATACCGGTGGACGGAGGGATGAGCCGTTTTGCGTTCTGAGTCATTGGTTTCCACGCCAGGCGCCGAACACATCGCGCGCGATGCGCAAAGGGTGTTCGATGTAGTGCGCGAAGGTGGCGTCGCCTTGATTCCGCTGGACGTGGCTTACGCGCTGGTGGCCGCCACGCCGGCGGCGGTCAAACGAATCTACGCCGCCAAGGGGCGCGATGTGAGCAAACCCATGGGCATTGTCGGCGGTTTGCCCGCGCATGACGCCTTGCACGACCTTGACGAGCGCAAACACGCCATGGTTCGCGCGATCACCGTTAAGCACAATCTGCCGCTGTCGGTGGTGGCGCCGTGCCGGCGGGAGCATCCTTATTTGCAGCGGCTGGATGCCTTTGTGCGGCGGCAAAGCACCCGCAACGGCACGCTGAATCTGTTGCTCAATGCCGGCGCGCTCAGAACCCGCCTCGCGCAATTGTGCTGGGAGCATAACGAGCCGATGGCGGGCACCTCGGCGAATGTGTCCTTGACCGGGAGCCGCTATACGACAGCGGACATGGATGCGGAAATTCTGAGTATCTGCGACGTGGTCATTGATTATGGGCGTTCCCGCTACCACAACGCGGCTGGACTATCCAGCACCATTATTGATTTTGCAGCCATGCGCGTGGTCAGGCGCGGCGTGTGTTTCGAGGATATTTATCAAGCATTGCGTGACGATTTTGGCACTATCCTGGAATAGATGTCCGCAGCCTTGCGTTAAAAAGCGCGTTCGGGATATAAAAAAAATGCACCTTGGGATACACTAGCGCGATTCGCCGACATCCGGCGTGCGTTGATTTCCGTCTGTGGCGGCAAGAACGGTTAGGGCAATGGATATCCAACCAAAACAATTATTTTCAAAGACGCTCAAAGGCATTGATGCTGCGCGCGGTCGCGGGAATGTATCCGCCGCGCTGCGGTCAGTGTTAAAACTGGTTGACGGCACCAAGAATGTGGCTCACCTGGCACAGCGAAATTTCTGCCGACGATCCGCTGACCGCGCAGCTGCAAGGATTGACCGTTCGGTTCAGCTAGCGCGCGCCGGTTTTCGGGTCGGAGTCGCCGGTGGTCGCGGCTGCTCTCGAATGGCCTGACAGGCGGTGCAGAAGGACGTTGCCGGCAATGCCTCAAGCCGCCGCAGATCAATCGGCTGGCCGCAGTCCAGGCAAGCCCCATAGGTCTGGTCGTGCAGGCGTTGCCTCGCCGTCAGCACCTGTTCAAGTCCTGCTGCTGCCTGGTTGGCCTGGGCCTCATCGACCACGGACAGCGACGCTTCCGAGGCCATTTCCTTGAAATCCGTCACGTCATGTGCATCCGCCTCGCCTGCGTCACCGGGCACGTCGTCAGTGCTGCGCAAAATTGCGCGCAGTTCGGCTTCGCGCTGGGCAAGGAGCTGGCTGAAGCGGGGTGCCAGGCTGCTGTTGTATGTTTTCATGGGATACCTTTTAGTCAATAAATCTCATTTTGCGAAGGTCATCTGTCTGACTCTTTGATCTGCGACAAATGGCGCTTGATTTGTTGCCGTTCTAATCTTATTTTTCAGTCAATCCGTTTGCAGCTATTGGCGGCATTGGCAGCAATTTTCAGGAATTTTCATGAGCGTACGAAATCTTGAAGCCTTGTTTCAACCCGCCTCGGTGGCCATCATTGGTGCTTCTGACCG
>JANPOH010000088.1:0-6302 GCA_031427895.1 Betaproteobacteria bacterium | reverse complement strand
CGGAATATTCACCTTCAGCGTCTTGCCGACCGCGAGGTTCATGCGAAAGGTGTAGGTCCCAGCCTCCATTTCAGTCAGTGGATTCCCGCTG
This sequence comes from Betaproteobacteria bacterium, assembly GCA_031427895.1. Lineage (GTDB taxonomy): Bacteria > Pseudomonadota > Gammaproteobacteria > Burkholderiales > SG8-41 > UBA5216. The sequence continues at coordinate 6,211 of JANPOH010000088.1, read as the reverse complement.
GGATGGCTTTGCTTGCGATAACCTCGCACGTCAAGCCAATGGCCTACGAGTGCAAGCTGCCGCTGCTCTTGCGCATTGCGAACAATCGGGTTTGCCACGGCACTGCATAAGCGGTCTGCTACGATGGTTGATGCCCGATCACGCTCATGGTCAGTAGGATTTTTCGAAGCATCCAGCCAAGGAAAGATGTCACGATCCAATAGCCTTGAAATGATGCGGCAAAGCTTGGTTAACTCAGTATTCAATTCGACCGGCGACATCCTGACGGGGAGCTTTCCGTCCTCCATTCGCCCGACGAGGTTCTTACTCGCGTCGGCCAAGCCAATCAAGCGATCCACGGCCAGTGGTGGCGCAGTACACATGCGTAACGTCGGCAGCGCACTTGGATTGCTCTTGAGTGTGGCGGCGTCAATACTGCGCAGGTCGTTTGTGGCATGCAGCGCCGCTTTCACATGTCCGGTAGTCTGGACGCGTGTCGAGCGAAACGCTTCCGGTGCAAAGCGCATGAACCACTGATTGAACTGGTCAACAGAAGCCGCGATGTCCTTTTTCCAAAGATGCGGCTTATCCGCGTTGATCCGTCTAGCCATTTTACGTCCGTCCATTAACCAGCATTGCAGCATACTTACCAAGGATTGCAATGTCCATGGGAAGCGCTGTTACTTCAGCCAGTTCGGACGCTTACTTCTCCGCCACGCGCCCCTCCACCGTCCACCCGCCCCCCAACGCCCGCACCAACTGCGCCGCCGCCGTCAGCCGCCGCCCGAGCAGCGACAACTCGGTGCGCTCATTCCCCAGCAGCGTGGTCTGCGCGCTCACCACGTTGAGGTAGCTGACGATGCCGGCTTTGTATTGATTGAGTGTGAGTTCCAGCGACAGCCGCGCGGCGCGCACGGCTTCGGCCTGCACTTTGGCTTCCTGTTCGAGGATGCGCAGCGCGGCGAGGTTGTCTTCGACATCGGCGAAGGCGGTGAGCACGGTTTGGCGATAGGTGGCGACGCTGGCGTCGTATGAGGCCGTGGCTTGCTCGGTGAGCGACTTGCGCAGTCCGCCATCAAAGATCGCCTGCGCCAGCGCCGGGCCCAGTGACCAGAAGCGATGCGGCGCGGTGAGCCATTGCGAAAAACTGGGGCTCTGAAATCCGCCGCCCACGCCCAGCGTGAGGCTGGGGAAGAACGCGGCCTGCGCCACGCCGATTTGCGCGTTGGCCGCCGCCACGCGCCGCTCGGCCGCCGCGATATCGGGGCGGCGTTCCAGCAGTTCCGACGGCAGGCCGGTTGGGATGGCCGGCACTGCCACTTTGATCGGCGCCGCCGGCAACGCAAACTCCGCCGGCGATGCGCCCAGCAGCACCGCGATCGCGTGCTCCAACTGCGCGCGCTGCACGCCGGTTTCTATCGCTTGCGCCTGCGTGCCCTTTAACTGCGCTTCGGCCTGCGCCACGTCCACGCGCCCGGCGAGGCCGGCCTGGTAGCGGTTTTGCGTCATCTCCAATGATTTCGCGAAGGCCGCCGATGATTCATCCAGCAATTTTTTTTGCGTATCCACCACGCGCAATTGCAGGTAATTCAGCACCAGTTCCGATTGCACCAGCAGGCGCACCGATTCCACATCGGCGGCGCTGGCCTGCACGGTTGCCTCGCTCGATTCGAGGCCGCGGCGCACGCGGCCCCACAGGTCGGCGTCCCAGCTTGCGCGCGCGGACAAATCGTATTCGGTGGCGGGGGCGCGGCTGCCCGAACCGCTGCGCGTCACCGCGGCTTCGCCCGTCACCACCGGGAACAAGCCCGAGCGCGATTGCCGCACCACTGCCTGTGCGCGGCGGTACTGCGCCTCTGCCGCTTTCAAATTCTGATTCGATTTGCCAACTTTATCCGCCAGCGCATTTAACTGCGTGTCACCGAAAATCTCCCACCATGCGCCGCGATTCACGCCATCGCGCGGCTCGGCGATTTTCCAGCCTTGCGATTCTTTGTAGGCGGGCGGCGTCACCAATTGCGGGCGACGATACTCCGGCCCCATGACGCATGCGGATAACAGCGCGGCAATGCCGCACAGCATCGCGACTGACGTTAAACCCCGCAATGCTTTACCGCAAAGGCGCAAAGGCGCAAAGGAAACGCAAAGAACGGCTTTGAACTTCTTTGCGTGTTGTTCTTTGCGCCTTTGCGCCTTTGCGGCGATGTTTTGACGTTGACCCATGTCCGCGATGTTCATTGCCGTTGTTCCGCAACAGTAAGCACTGCCGGCTTGCGCCGCATCTTCAAGCACCACAACCGAAAGCGGTCAAGATAAAGGTACACCACCGGCGTGGTGTAGAGCGTGAGTATCTGGCTCATCACCAGCCCGCCGACGATGGAGATGCCCAGCGGCGTTCGCAACTCCGCGCCGTCGCCGCTGCCCACCGCCAGCGGTATCGCGCCCAACAGCGCGGCCATGGTGGTCATCAAAATCGGGCGAAAGCGCAGCAGGCACGCCTGGAAAATCGCGTCGCGCGGCGACAGATTGTCGCGGCGTTCGGCGGCGATGGCAAAGTCGATCATCATGATCGCGTTTTTCTTCACGATGCCGATCAGCAGAATCACGCCGATCAGCGCAATGATGCTGAACTCGGCGTTGAACCACATCAGCGCCAGCAGCGCGCCCACGCCCGCCGACGGCAGCGTCGATAAAATGGTGATCGGGTGGATGTAACTTTCATACAGCACGCCCAGCACGATATACACCGTCAGTAGCGCGGCGAGAATCAGCCACGGCTGGCTGTCGAGCGAGGCCTGAAACGCGCGCGCCGTGCCCTGAAAGCTGCCGTAAATAGAGCTGGGCACGCCGATGCGCGCCATGGTTTCGTTGGTGACGCGCGTCGCGTCCGACAGCGACACGCCCACCGGCAGATTGAATGAGATCGTGGCCGCGGCGAACTGCCCCTGGTGGTTCACCGACAGCGCGGTATTGGTCAGTTCATAACGCGCGATCGACGACAACGGCACCTGCCCCTTGGCGGGCGAGAGCAGGTAAATTTTATCCAGCGCCTCCGGCCCCTGCGAGTGTTGCGGCGCCACTTCCAGCACCACGCGATACTGATTGAGCGAGGTATAAATCGTGGAAACCTGCGCCTGCCCAAACGCGAGATTCAGCGCGGTGTCGATGGCGCGTATGGTGATGCCCAGCCTCGCGGCGCTGGCGCGGTCGATGATCAGCGAGGTTTGCAGGCCGCGCACCTGCTGATCCGAGTTGATATCCGCCAGTTCCGGCGCCTCGCGCAGGGCGCGCTCCAGGCGCGGCGTCCAGATGCGTAAGTCCTCCAGGTTGTCGGAGCGCAGCGTGAACTGGTAGGCGGTATTGCTTTGCCGCCCGCCGATGCGGATATCCTGCACCGGGTTGAGAAACAGACTCGCCCCCGCCACCGCGCCCAGTTTCGGCCGCAGGCGCGCGATCACCTGATCGGCCGAGATCTGGCGCTCCTTCAACGGCTTTAACGAAATGAACATGAAACCGCCGTTGCGCGCGCCGCCGCCGGTGAAGCCGGTGACGCTCTCTACCGCCGGATCGTTTTGCACGATCTTGATGAACTCCGCGAGCTTGACCCGCACCGCCTGAAATGAACTCGCCTGATCGGCCTGCAACGACCCGACAATGCGCCCGGTGTCCTGCTGCGGAAAAAACCCTTTCGGAATGATCGAATACAGATGGACATTCAGTCCGATGGTGGCCGCCAGCGCCAGCATCACCAGCACGGGGTGGCGCAGCGCAAACGCCAGCGAGCGTTCATAGCCGCGCAGCACCCACGCGAACACGCCTTCGCTGAATCGGCTCAGGCGCCCAGGCTTTTCCTCGCCCTTGGGCTTGAGCAGCCGCGCGCACATCATCGGCGTCAGGGTGAGCGACACCACCATCGACACCAGGATCGCCACCGACAGCGTCACCGCGAATTCGCGGAACAGCCGCCCGACAATGCCGCCCATCATGAGTATCGGAATGAACACCGCGATCAGCGACAGACTGATCGACACCACGGTGAAGCCGACTTCCTTTACGCCCAGCAGCGCCGCCCTGAACGGCGCGACGCCTTTTTCGATGTGACGCGAGACGTTTTCCAGCACCACGATGGCGTCATCCACCACAAAGCCGGTGGCGATGGTCAGCGCCATCAGCGACAGATTATTCAGGCTGTAGCCGCACAGGTACATCACGCTGAAGGTGGCGATCAGCGACACCGGCACCGCAATGCTGGGGATCAGCGTGGCGCGCCAGTTGCGCAGGAACAGGAACACCACCATGATGACCAGGCCCATCGAGATCAGCAACGTGCGCTCGATCTCCGCGAGCGAAGCGCGAATGGTCGCGGTGCGCTCCATCACCACGTTAAGTTCAATCGCCGCCGGTATCGACGCCTGCAACCGCGGCATTACCGCGCGCACCCGGTCGGCGGTCTCGATGATATTGGCGCCGGGCTGACGGTACAGGATGATCAGCACCGCGGGTTTGCCGTTGGAAATGCCGGCGTTGCGTAAATCCTGCACCGAATCGATCACCTCAGCGACATCCGACAGCCGCACCGGGGCGCCGTTGCGGTAAGCCACGATCAGCGGCGCGTAATCGGCTGCGCTCAACGACTGGTCGTTGGCGTAGATCTGCCACTGCCGGTCGCCCGCTTCGACCACGCCCTTGGGCCGGTTGGCATTGTTGGCATTGATGGTGGCGCGCACCTCGTCGAGCCCGATGCCGTACTTGTTCAGCGCCGCGGGGTTGGCCTCCACGCGCACCGCGGGCAGCGAGCTGCCGCTGACCGTGACCTGCCCGATGCCTTTGACCTGCGACAGCTTCTCGCCGAGGATGGTGCTGGCGGCATCGAACATCTGGCCGCGGTCAAAGGTCTCGGAGGTCAGCGCGATAATCATTACCGGCGCATCCGCCGGGTTGATCTTGCGATAGGTCGGGTTGCGCGGCAGGCTCGACGGCAACTCCGAGCGCGAGGCATTGATCGCCGCCTGCACCTCGCGCGCCGCGCCGTCGATGTCGCGCGAGAGGTCAAATTGCAGCGTGACGCGGGTATTGCCGAGCGAACTCGACGAGGTGATTTCGCTGACGCCGGCGATTTTTCCCAGCGCGCGCTCCAGCGGAGTGGCCACGGTCGCGGCCATGGTTTCCGGGCTGGCGCCGGGCAGCGACGCCGACACCTGGATCGTCGGAAAATCCACCTGCGGCAACGGCGCCACCGGCAGCAGCTTGAAGCTGATCGCGCCCGCGATCACCAGCCCCAGCATCAGCAGCGTGGTGGCGACCGGACGGCGCACAAACGGTTCGGAGATATTCATCAGCCGCTCTCCTTCACCGGTTCGATGGCGTCCGCCTCGTCCTCGGCACGCTTGCCGCCCTTGGTACGATGGCGCCGCGCCAGCCGGTCAAACGCGAGGTAAATCACCGGCGTGGTATAGAGCGTCAGCACCTGGCTCACGATCAGCCCGCCCACCATGGTGATGCCCAGCGGCTGGCGCAGTTCGGCGCCCACGCCCGTCGATAACATCAGCGGCAGCGCGCCCAGCAGCGCGCACAGGGTTGTCATCATGATCGGCCGGAAGCGCAGCAGGCACGCCTGGTAGATTGCCTCGCGCGGGGCTTTGCCTTCATTGCGTTCCGCGTCGAGCGCGAAATCGATCATCATGATCGCGTTTTTCTTGACGATGCCGATCAGCAAAATGATGCCGATGATGCCGATGATGCCCAGGTCCATGCGCGCGACGAACAGCGCCAGTAGCGCGCCCACGCCCGCCGACGGCAACGTGGACAAAATCGTCACCGGATGGATGTAGCTTTCATACAGCACGCCCAGCACGATATACATGGTGACGATCGCCGCCAGGATCAGCAGCAGCGTGTTGGTGAGTGACGCGCGAAACGCCAGCGCCGCACCCTGAAAGCTGGTGCGGATGCTCGGCGGCAGGGCGATTTCTTTTTCGGCCGCCTCGATAGCCTTCACCGCGTCGCCCAGCGCCACGCCGCGGGCGAGGTTGAACGAAATCGTCGATGACGGAAAATTGCCGATGTGGTTAATGGCGAGCGTGGCCGGTTTTTCGAGCAACCGCGTCACGGTGGACAGCCGCACCTGCGTGCCGCCCGCGCCCGGCACGTAAATTTCGGACAGCGCTTCGGGGCCGATGCGAAACTCCGGTTTGACTTCGAGCACCACGCGATACTGGCTGGTCTGCGTGAA